>JAGTUZ010000032.1 GCA_018224415.1 Bacteroidota bacterium
CCGCATCGATCAGCGTTCCAGGTTCATCGTACCGCATGACCCACATCGAGTTGATGTCCTCTTCGGGAATGTCCTTCGCATTCACCGCCGCCGCCATGCATTCGACGGCATCGTACACATGGATCTTGCCTTTCTTCGTGACCAGTTCTGCCGCGAAGCGTGCGTCGGCCACGGTCATCCTGCAGTGCGCGCATTCCTCGCGACCGAGGTCGATATCGCGCGGTCCGGGATTGCAGCCCGAAAGGAGAATGATGGTGAGCGTCGCGATTGTGATCGATCCGTATCGATATCTCATGATTCAGTCCTTGCCGTTCCTGTGTGTGTTCTGTCCGAGATCATGTTCGGGCGGACGCTCATTGCGAACTCGCGGCGTCCGCGGTCGTGACCTCCACCATGCGACCGCCGCAAGGAGGCCGGAGATCACTGCGAGCCAGGCGCCCGAAGCGGGATACGAGTGGGCCATGAAATTGAGGATCTGCTCCGATCCGACAAGCGGTGGCTGGTATGACATGCCGGGAATCTGGATGATCGCCCGTGGGTCGAGGTCATGCCCGTAGTCGTATTCCCACAGGTAGAAATCCACCATGCCGACGACCCCCAGAGTGGCAAACAGCAGAATCCAGCCGAGTACCGCCCAGCGCCTGCCGGACACGGCTGCGGCGAGACCAAGCAGGATCATGGCACCGATGATATACGGCATGTACGCAAGTTCCGCGATCGCATCCGGCTCGATGCGTTTCATGCCGATGTAGTGATTCAGATTGTTGATGCTCTCGAGGTCATTGGGGCTCTCTCCACGCACGGTGTGCAGGTGGATGGTCATGCCGAGTCCTTCGGGATACTGCGGTGCCTCGAGCGTGATCTGCCAGAGCGGCAGGAAGTACATGCCTGCGAGCAGCAGCGCGGCGGCGGCCATCAGCAGGCGGGAGGTGCTGTTCATGAGGTGTTCCTTTCCGCGTCCGGGCCGCGGTCCGCCATCAGAGACGGACCGCAGCGCGACGCGTCTGCGTTGTCCTACTGTTTGAGTCCGTTGTGCGACAGCGCGACATTCGATCCCGCGGGCGAGACGCGCACGTAGCCCTGCATCTCCTGATGCAGCGCCGAACAGAAATCGGTGCAGTACATCGGAAATACACCGGGACGGTCCGGCAGCCATTTGATCGTCTGCGTCTCGCCGGGCATTACCAGCATTTCCGAGTTCCGCGCGCCCTTGATGGCGAAGCCATGCGGCGTGTCCCAATCCTGTTCGAGATTGGTCAAGTGGAAATAGACCACATCGCCGACCTTGATGCCCTCGATCACATCGGGTTTGAAATGCGAGCGGATCGACGTGATATACACCCGGACCACCTTGCCCTCGCGCACGACGCGGGATTCCTTCTCGCCCATGGTCACATGCGGATGCTTGTTCTCCATGATCTTGTAGGCCCGCACCGACTTCTCCTTGATCAGTTCGGCCGGCAGCGCCTGCGCGTAATGCGGTTCGCCGATGGTGGGGAAATCGCTGAGCAGTTTCATCTTCTCGCCGGTGATGTCGTAGAGCTGCGCCGACTGCGTCAGCTCCGGTCCCGTGGGGAGGTACCGGTCCTTGGTGATCTTGTTCAGCGCCACGACGTATTTGCCGTACGGCTTTTTCGAATCACCGCCCGGGATCATCAAATGGCCGATGGAATAGTACGTCGGTACACGGTCGACGACCGTGAAATCCTTGAGACTCCACTTCACGATTTCCGAAGAGATGAACATCGAGGTGTAGGCATAGCCCTCGCCATCGAACTCGGTGTGCAGCGGACCGAGCCCCGGCTTCTGCACCTCGCCGGCGAGTACGGCCTCGTAGTCGAGCACCGGAATGCCATGCACCGTGGCGTCGAATTTCTTCGCCTCGATGGCCTTGAGCATCTTCGAGAAAGAGAACACCGGAATGATCGAGGCGAGCTTGCCGCCCCCGACGATGTACTCGCCGGTGGGATCGACGTCGGCGCCGTGCGGGGACTTCGGCGTCGGGAGGAAATAGATCATGTCAGGGCAGTCCTCCGGATACAGCACCAGCACGCCGTCCTTCAACGTCGAGGTCGCGGTATGCGACGGCTCATCGTAGACGTTGTGGGCGTAGCGACCCGGCATCTTCTTCGCCCGTCCTTCCGCCACATATTTCTCGGCAAGTTTCCAGTTGATGGCGGCGATGAAATCCTTGTCGTTCTGGCTGGCCTCGACCTCGAGCATGGTGTGTGCTTCCTCCGTATTGTAGGAGGAAAAGAACATCCAGTCCTTCGACGGACCCTTCCCGGCATGCGCCAGATCGTAGTCGAAACCGGGCATGAGAATCTGGAACGCTACATCCATTTCTCCGTTTTCAGAGTCGACACTCACGAAGCTCAGCATCCCGCGGAAGTTCTCTTTGTACGAGGCGATGGACACGTCCTGATTATCGAACATCGGGATACTGAACCGCGTCCCGGCGACTACATACTCCGAGTTCTCGGTAGTGAAGGGCGAGCTATGGTTGCCCGCGGAGTTCGGAATCTCGAGAATCTCCGCCGTGCGGAAGGTGGTCAGGTCGATGCGCGCGATGCGCGGGGTGTTATTGCCGTTGATGAAAATCCAGCGGCCGTCGGGGACACCGTCGGTCATGGAGAATTCAGGATGGTGGGCGTCATCCCAGGGGATGAAGCCGAAGGACGTCTCCAGCATGGGAATGGTTTCCTCTGTGTAGCCCCAGCCCTTCTCCGCATCCTGCGAGAATACGGGGATGACGCGCAGAAGGCGTCCGCTGGGAAGTCCGTACACAGAGAGCTGTCCGCTGAATCCTCCGGACATGAAGGCGTACAGTTCGTCATGCGTGCCCGGTGCCACGTACACGCGAGATGCGGCGTCGCCCGCGGCGCCGCTTTCATTGCCGCCGCCACAGGAGACGAGCAGCAGACTGAACGCAAGAACCGCGCCCGCGCGGAACCGCGACCGGACACTTCGGCAATGGCGTAACATATATCGGATCATAGAATCCTCTTTGCTGACAGAATGAGTGGTGTGGGATCGGTTTGTCTCGCCCTGCTAGGGCGTACCATTGATCAGCGGTTTTCCGCCACCTCGCGCAGATGCTCGAGCACATACCGCGCGTCCGTCTCGTTCACCTGCGCGCTCGGCATCTTCGTGAGATACTCCTGCAAGAGGCAGCGGGCCGTATCGTCCTTCTCGAGCATGACCTCGGTATCGAGCATCATATTCATGATGTATTCGGGCGTGCGGCGATCGTAGACGTCCCCGACCGCGGGTCCGACATAGCGCTCGTCGTACTTGTGGCAGGCCGAGCAGACAACGTTGAAAATCTTCTCGCCTTTTTCGGCGAATGCAGTGTTTACCTGCGGATCCATCGACACTTCCTTGATCTTCCCGTACACCGCCTTTGCGGTCTCCTCATTGGCGGCTGCTTCCGCCGCTTTCCCCGCATCCTCCCCACCCTGTTCTCCACCGCCGCAGCCGCCCAGTGAAAGCAGCAGCGCCAGCAGGACCACTCCATATATCCGACGATCGTGCATATCAGACTCCTGTATGAATCATGAGGGAATACACCGGCTTTCCACCGGCAGGATCAACACCGGTCTCTCACCGGTCCTATAGTCGACCTTTTTATCGACTTTAAATGCGAAGAAATACACCGCGATGTCATGGAAGAAACTGTAGGTTGATATCCGTTGGTGGCGTACATGTTTATTATAGACTTTTTTGTCTACGTTTGCAAGGGGGGACAAAAGAATCTTCTGGTTTTTTCACCCATCGTCTCCGACGACGGACACTCTTCCCGCTTTCCGTTGCAACAACAGCGGACCACCGCCG
>JAGTUZ010000033.1 GCA_018224415.1 Bacteroidota bacterium
ACGCGCACTTCCGTGCCGCGAACCTTGGTCTGTTGCTGCAGCAGCTGGTCACGGTACTCGACATACCCTGCCGACGACTGTGCCCCTACGCGCGAGACCAACTGCGCAAACAGCAACCGCTCGCGGAAGATATCGTTGATCAGTTCCTGCCCGGCCTGGTTGATCGGGAGATGCACATTCTGGAGACGTTCGTACTCCGTCAGCGCGCGACCGGATTGCAGGTTTTCGACGGCAATGAGGGCGATCAGAAAGGCGATCACCACGCCAAAACCGATCAGCAATTTGTATTTCGTTCTCAGATTCGAAAACCAACTCATGGTAGTATCTCCAGTGTTATCCAGATCCTCATTTGCCGCTCCGCTCGACGCCGGTGACCAACGTGTCCTCGAGGACCTTTGCGGCATTCAGCAGCAGCACGTTGTCCTTCGCCAATCCATGGAGATAGGCGCGAGAACGGTCATGCACCTCCGCAGGAAGTTCCTGCAGTTCACTGCGGTTGAAACTCCGCATCCCCTGCACCGAATCAACGAGAAATCCCACCTTGTAGCTATCGTGCCGAATCATCAGCACACGGTGCATGGTGGTGAGTTCGGAGGCCGGAATGTTGAGGATGCGCTTGAGATCGACGACGGCGAACAGCAGGCCGCGGAGACTCGATATTCCGAGGATCCCCTTGTTCGTGAACGGCAGGGCGACCAGGTTCTGCAGCGGAATGACCTCTTCGATCTGGCCGCAGTCAATGCCATAACTGTCGCTGCCGAGGGTAAACAGGACAAGATCATCCCGTTCGAGCAAATCGTGATGCACTTCGACCGCTTCGCGGGCGTAACTGCGCGCACGCGCGTGAAGAATGTCATCCGATTCCCGGCGCGCATCCTCCGGCTGTTCGAGACCGGATGTCACACGCCGCAGCAGCGCGCGGATTTCCTCCCAGGGGTCTCCGGTCTGGGGAGTGATGTCAGTGTTTGTTTCCTGCATGTTCATCGATCAAGCAATGTATGAATAATATCGGCCATGCGTCGTGCGCTGATTTCGCCGGGCTCGATCAGAAGTTCCCAGTTGCCGAGCGAATCGAGCAGGGTCAGCGCGATACTGAAATGCCTGCGCGCCTTCGAACGATGTCCCAACTGCTCGTACAGCATTCCAATGGAAAAATGCGCGGGGATGAAATCCTGGTTCAGATACAGCGCTCGTTCGAAGGCGAGGAGCGCCTGCGTCGTTTCCCCGCGCTCGCGCAGGATGGTGCCAAGCATGAAATGCGCATGCGGATCCATCTTGTCGGTGGCGATGGCGGATTGCGCCAGCGCGAGGGCCTGCTCGATCGCACCGCTGTCGGCATGTTCCCGCGCTTCGAGCAGGAGCGCATGCACATCGGATGTACTCCCGGCAGCCGGGTTCAACGGAATGCCGTCCGTCGATTGTGTGAGCGCATCTGCGGATTCGACGCCGGTTGCCGCTTTGACGGTCAGGTCTTCGATCGGGATTTCGCTGGAGGCAGGCCGTTCGGTGTTCATCGCCGGCCGTTCGGTGTTCATGGCAGGCCGTTCGGTGTTCATGGCAGACGCAAGGTCTCGGACACTGTCCTCTGTGCGTTCCTGCTGTTTCCTGCCGAACAGACTGGTAAAAGGATTGCGACGTCCGGTACTCCGATCCTCCGCCGTGTCGGGCGATTCCGTCTCTGTGGGAGCAGATGCCGACGGATCGTTGTCCGTCTGGAAATGCAGGATGTTCGTTACATGGGGCTGCTTGCGGTACAGCGTCGCGTCACCGAAGCGCACACCTTCGAATCCCGGATTGTTGATCAACGTGGTTTCGGTCAGGCTCGGAATCAGCCAGCCGTGTTCCTGCAGCGAGCGGCGGAAGCCCTGGACGACGGCCTTCACCTTCTCGCGCGTGAAGTACATCATCACGTTCCGGCATAACACCAGGTCGAACCCGGCGGGATAGAGTGCCGGCGCGCTGACGAGATTCAGCATGCGAAATTCCGTTTTTTCACGGATCGGGGCGATCACCTCATGCTTGCCGTCATCGGTGCGTTCGAAATAGGCGGCATGCAGGTCCAGTGGCACGTCACGGAACGACCAGTCCCGATATTGTCCCTGGCGCGCCCGCTGCACGGCGACGGGGTTCACGTCGGTACCGAGCACACTGAATTTCCAGTCCGGAAGGCTGGCCATGACGCTGTCGAGCAGGATGGCAATGGAGTACACTTCCTCGCCCGTACTGCAGCCGGCGCTCCAAACGCGGATATGCCTGTCCCCTCTCGCCTTCTTCCGCTCGATCAGTTCCGGCAGGATCTTTTCCCGGAGAATGGAGAACACGACGATTTCCCGGAAAAAATAGGATTCTCCGATAGTGAGATGCTTTGCCAGCACGTCGATTGCGTCCTCCCCGACGTTACCATGCAGCAACCAGACGAGAAAGCTGTTCAGGTCTCCGTACCCAAGTTCACGGGCGGCCGGCCGCAGCAGTCGCAGAAGGTCGCTCCATTGATGCGGTTGGTATCGAAGGCCCAGAAGGGCATCGAGACGCATCAGCACCTTCGGGAGATACAGGTCGGATTCCAATGGACGGATGCTCGATTCGGCGCTCATGACATCGCTCCTTCTCCTTGCAGGCTTGGCTGCAGGTCATCAAGACGGGTAACGGCATCGAGATTGCCACAGGCCTCCAGATCGAGGACAAGCACCATTTCCTCACCGAGTGTCGCAACTCCCTGAATGAAATGGTCGCGTGCCCCCGGCATGGGGTGCACCAGGCGGCGGAGATCGATTTCCACAAGGTCCTCGACCGTGTCAACCAGCAGGGCGAAACTGCGAAACCCCGTTCGCACGATGAGGAACTGCATCCGGGCATCCAGCTGCAGCGTTTCCTCGCCGATCAGGGCGGAAGTATCGATGACAGGAAGCACATCTCCACGCAGCCCGATCATTCCGGCGAGTATGGGCGACATGCCGCTGACACGCAGCAGCTCGAATGCCGGGACGACCTCTCGCACGAGTTCGATCGCTGCGGCCATGAGGCGGGTCCGACTCCGGAAGACAAGGACTGTGGATTGCTGTTGCGACATGTGCGTGGAATTCCTTCTGAGCGTGGACGTCCGGAGATTCCCGGACGTTCAGATGTGCGTTGTGCGCTGTCCGCGGCCCCCGACGGGGACGGTATCGCGGCGGTTTCTGTTGTGCAAGATATCCCGCATCCCTTTCGGGAGTCTGAATACCACATTAATAAATGTTTAGCGTGAAAATGGGGAATGGAATGGGTACGCGGTGTGGGGTGATGGCGGGCGGGAATCCCCGCAGGTATGCGGCTGAACGGAGGATATAGGGAAATATTTCCCGGAGACCACCACATCGTGGTCTCCGGAAAAAGACGTTTCAGTCCCCGAGACCAAGGCGCTCGAAAATCATGTTGACATGCCTCGTGCCACGGCTGACATCAAAGCAGGACTCGATTTCGTCCTCCCCGAGCAGCGCGGTGATCTCGGGATCGGCCGTTGCGAGTTCGCGCAGGTGCACATCCTCGCGCCACACGCGCATCGCATGGCCCTGCACGATGCGGTAGGCTTCTTCGCGTTGCATGCCTTTCTTCGTCAATGCAAGCAGGAGCTGCTGGGAGAAGATCAGTCCCCGTGTGCCGTTGAGATTTCGGAGCATGTTCTCCGGATAAACAAGGAAATTCCCGACAATGCCTGTCATCTTCGCCAGCATATAATCGAGCGCGATGGTGGCATCGGGGAGGATGACGCGTTCGACGGAAGAGTGCGTGATGTCGCGTTCATGCCAGAGTGCCTGATTCTCGAAGGCCCCGAGGGCGTATCCGCGCAATAGCCGCGCCATGCCGGCCACACGTTCGCAGGTGATGGGATTGCGCTTGTGCGGCATGGCCGAACTCCCCTTCTGCCCCTTCGCGAAATACTCCTCCACCTCCAGCACTTCGGTTTTCTGCAGATGGCGGATCTCGGTGGCGAATTTTTCCAGCGACCCGCCGATGATGGCGATGGTCGCGAGAAACTCCGCATGCCGGTCGCGCTGCAGCACCTGCGTGCTGATCGGCGAAGGCGTCAGATTCATTTTCTCGCAGACATACTTCTCGACGAAGGGATCGATATTTGCATACGTTCCGACTGCGCCCGAGAGTTTGCCGAAGGAGATGCGTTCGATCGCGCGGTCCATGCGCTCGAGATTTCGGTTCATTTCCTCATGCCACATGGCGAGCTTGAGACCGAAGGTCATCGGTTCGGCATGGATGCCGTGCGTGCGTCCGATCGTCGGTGTGAACTTGTGATTTTTCGCCTGTGTGGCAATCGCCTTCTGCAGGGTTACCATGCCTTCGCGCAGCAGCAGTCCAGCCTTGCGCGTCATGGCCGACAAGGCGGTGTCGCCAATGTCCGACGAGGTCAGCCCGAGATGGATGAATCGTGATTCCTCGCCGACATGCTCTGCGACATTGGTGAGAAAGGCGATCACATCGTGGTTGAGCGTCTTCTCGAGTTCGTTGATGCGGTCGACCGAAAAGTCTGCCCGCTCGCGGATGACGGGGATAGCCTCCTTCGGAATGAGACCCAGTTCCGCCTGCGCCTCGCAGGCGTGGATTTCGATTTCGAGCCAAGTCTTGAACTTGGCCTCGTCCGTC
>JAGTUZ010000034.1 GCA_018224415.1 Bacteroidota bacterium
CCCGCGAAAAACGCCTATGTCTGGGTTGCGGGCAAAATGTATGTCACGGACCAGGACGGACGTTTCACGGCCGACCTGGGCAGTGCCAGCACCGGGCAGCTCATCACCCGGCTTTCTGGTCCCTATGCCATCGCCCGTCGCGACGACACGACCCGTACCTCCGGCGGCACGCCCGCGAACGCCGTGCAGAGCATGACCGTCGCTGCCGGACAGGATCTCGACATCGTATGGGACAACAGCAATTCCTCCTCCCCCGAACGCAATACCTTCTATCACATCAATCTCGTGCGTGATTTCGCGCGCGCACTCAGCGGCGCTCCGGCACTGTCGAATCTCGACCGACAGGTGCCCGGGCTGGTCGACATCGACAGCGAGTGCAACGCTTTCTTCGACGGACGGGGCGTGAACTTCTTCAAGGCCAGCCTCAGCTGCGGCAACACCGGTGAGATCGCGTCCGTCATTCATCACGAGTATGGCCATGGCATCCACATCTGGCTTACGAACAACCTCACGGGTCGTCCGCCGGTCAACGGTGCCATCAAGGAGGCGGTCGCGGACATCGTGTCCAACCTGCTCAGCGACGATCCACGCATCGGTCTCGGATTCATGAAAAACGGCCCGAGCAATGGCATCATCCGTAATTCGGACAACACCCGCCGTTATCCGGAGAACGTGATCAACGAGATTCATGACGACGGCATGATCCTCACCGGCGCGGTATGGGACGTGCGCAAGGCGCTTGGTATCGAGAAGACCGCGCAGTTGTACATGGACGCGATGTTCGGCGTGCCTGACGGCTCTTCGCTCGGCGAGGCGCTGGCGGACTATTTTCTCGAATTTCTCATCGCCGACGACGATGACGGCAACCTTTCCAATGGGACGCCAAACTCCGAGGTGATCATTTCCGCCTTCAACGCGCATGGCATTCCCGGTTCGGCCATCGTCGTGCTGCATCAGGGCATTGCCGACCAGAACAACATCAGTGAACCCTACGAGATCACCGGCGTGGCGCGCATGGCCGGAGATATCGATTTGAACCTGTTGAGCGTCCAGCAAGTGGACATCGTCTACTCCGTGGACAACTGGCAGAGCAGCCAGCGCATCACCGCAGATTACCGCTCCGCGACACAGTCCTTCGTCGGTTTCATTCCGCCACACAAAGCGGGCAGTATCGTCCGATATTATTTCGAGGTCTTCGACAACTTCGGCAGCAACCTCAAGGAACCGGCCACAGCCCCTAATTCCAGCCATCTCTTTCTCGTCGGCTATGAGACCCGTTACATTCATGACGGCGAAGCCCAGGACGGCTGGCGGGTGATCTCCGACGCGACGACCGGGGAATGGGTACGCGAGACGCCTGTCGGCACCTGGAACACCCAACTCGGGAGTGAAGGCGAAGTCCCTTACGTGCAGCCGAATGAGGATCACACCCCCGGAATCGGCAAGACCCGCTGCTGGGTCACCGGCAACGCACAGCGCGGTGCGGGACTCGGCACTGCCGATGTCGACGACGGGCAGACGGTGCTCGCTTCTCCGGATATCGACCTCACCGGAATGGTGCAGCCCGTGCTCCGCTATTATCGCTGGTTCTCGAACGACGCAGGCGCAACCCCCGGGACCGATTTCTGGATCGTGCAGATCTCCGAAAACGGCAGCACAAACTGGGAATTCCTCGAGCGTACCAAGCAGAGCGATGCGTCGTGGAAGCCGCACGTCTATGTGCTTCGTGACCTCATTGATCTCACACCGAACATGAACCTGCGTTTCATTGCCGCCGACGAAGGCGAAGGATCCCTGATCGAAGCGGCAGTCGACGATATCGAGATTCTCGATATCAATCAGGCCCTGGTTGGCGTCGAAGACAACCCCGTGCCGTACACGCTGGCGCTCGGTCAGAATTATCCAAATCCGTTTAATCCCGCAACGTCCATTTCCTACAGCGTTCCGCAGGCTGGTCCAATTCGACTGTCCGTCACCAACAGTTTCGGGCAGGAAGTGGCGCGTCTCGTCGACGGCCATGTCCAGGCCGGAATGCATACCGTGTCTTTCGACGCGAGCGACCTCGCTTCCGGGCTGTATGTCTACGAGCTGCGCAGCGGCGAGACCCGTCTCACCCGAAAGATGATGCTGTTGCAATAAAGGCAGCGCATGAATCCTGAGAGGCTGTCCCGCGTCCTGCGGGGCAGCCTCTTGCATTTTGTGCCTTGCTCCGAGTTTCATAGCTCCTCCGAGTTTCATAGCTTGGAGGCATGAAATCCCCGACCACCCTGCTCCGCCGTCTCACGGCGCTGTCTCTCGCGCTGCTGATCGCCTCCTGCGGCGGCGGAAAAAAGGAACAGCCCATGCCTGCGGACTTCATTCCCCCGTCCTCCGTACCTGCATTTGACGGTGCGCGCAGTTTCTCGCTGCTCGTCAGGCAGGTCGCCTTCGGACCACGCGTCCCGAATTCCGACGCCCATGCCCGCTGTCTCGACTTTTACAACGCATTCTTCGACTCGCTGGACATCGAGGTCGAGGTGCAGTCCTTCACACTCCCGGGATACGACGGCGAACAGTTGCGTCTGAGCAACGTGATCGCGCGCATTCATCCCGAGCGCGTCGACCGCATTCTTCTGGCCGCGCATTGGGACACGCGTCCCTTCGCGGATCGGGAAACGGATCCCGAGGCAGCCAAACGTCCGATCCCCGGTGCGAACGACGGCGCCAGCGGCGTCGCTGTGCTGTTGCATCTCGCCGAACTGCTGCAATCCCACCCGGCGCCGGTCGGTGTGGACATCGTGCTGTTCGACGGCGAGGACTATGGCAGGGAAGGTGACGAATCCATGTTCCTCCTCGGATCGAAGTATTTCTCGGCCACGCTCGATGCGGCGCAACGCTATCGCTTCGGCATCCTGCTCGACCTCGTCGGAGACCGCGATGCCGAATTCCCCCGCGAGGAACTTTCTCGGCAGTTTGCCGGAGATGTGCAGGACATGCTCTGGCGGGAAGCCCGACGACTGGGTCTCTCCGCGTTTACCGACCGCCCTCACTCCGCCATCCTCGACGACCACCTCCCGCTCAATACTGTGGCCGGGATCAAGACGGTCAACATTATCGATGCGGCGCTTGTCGGAGGGACCGCCGATAATCCCCGCCGGCGCTACTGGCATACGCTGGACGACACGCCGGAGCAATGTTCCCCAGAGACGCTCGACACCGTCGGCCGCCTGCTGCTGAGTATCCTGTACGGTATTCAACCTGCCTGATCACGAGCAAACACATTCGAACCATGAACACACCCAAGCAATTCGTCCGCGTCCGTTTCCCATCCACCCCCGACGACAGCACGCTGCAGGGCATGCTGATCCGACACGACCCTCTCGGATTTCTCGAGGAGGATCTCTGGTGGGAGGCCTACTTCGACGCGGAGCACTGGCCTATGGTCGAACAGGATTTCCGTGCCCGTCTCGAGTCCGAGGGATACGCCTCGGCGTACGAACTCGAGACCTTCGACCAGCGCAACTGGAACAAGGAGTGGGAAGAGAGCATCGAGCCCATCCAGGTGTCAGAGCGTTTCCTGATCACGCCAAGCTGGCACGCGGTCGAAGCCGCTGATGGCGTGACGGTGCTGGTCATCGATCCGAAGATGTCCTTCGGCACCGGCTACCACGCCACCACGAGACTGATGCTGCGCATGATGGAAGGCGCGCTCCGCGACGGCGACCGCGTACTCGACGTCGGTTCCGGCACTGGCGTGCTGGGAATCGCGGCGGTGCGCACCGGCGCCAGCGAGGCCGTTGGTGTCGATACGGATGAATGGTCCTATGACAACGCGGTGGAAAACGCGCAACGCAACGGTGTGTCCGACCGCTGCCATTTCCATCTCGGTTCCGTCGAAAAAGCCGAAGGCAAGTACAACCTCATCCTTTCCAACATCACGAAAATGGACAACCTGCAGTTGCTTCCGGAATATCTCCAGCGGCTGGAACGCGGCGGACGGTTTGTTCTCTCCGGTTTCTACACCACTGATGCAGAAGACATTCGTCTCGCGCTGGAATCGATGGGAATGCAAATACTCGAAGAGCAGTCAGAGGACGAATGGTGCGCGATCGCGGCCGGAGAGGAACGCGCATGACCATCGCGTCCATCGACATCGGAACCAACACCATCCTCATGCTCATCGCGGAGCTGGCGTCGGGCGGCGGACTGCGTGTCATTTCGGACCAGCAGGTGGTCGCCCGCGTCGGCAAAGGTGTCGACCACAGCGGTTCCATTGCCTGGGACGCCTTCACCCGCAGCGAAACCTTCCTTGCCACCTTTCTCGAGGAGGCGCGGAGCGCCGGCGTCGACGTGATCCGCTGTACGGGGACAAGCGCCCTGCGGGATGCGAAAAACGGAGATGATTATCTGGATTACATGCACGCCAAGCTGGGGCTGGAAATCGAGATCCTCAGCGGCGACAAGGAAGCGCTGTGGACCTATGGCGGTGCCATCTCGGGCTTCATCGACCGCAACGCCTCCTATGCCGTGCTCGACATCGGTGGCGGCAGCACGGAGATGACCGTCGGACACGGTTTCCACATCGACAAGCGGCTCAGTCTCGACATCGGCTGCGTCCGTCTGACGGAAAAATTCCTCCAACACACCCCTCCAACCGACGCAGAGATCGCCACCATGATGGAAGTGATCGACGCGGCGATCCCCCGCTACCCCGCCTTCGACCCGGCTGCGACAACGCTTGTCGGTGTCGCCGGCACGGTCACGACACTCGCCGCGGTCGAGCAGGGACTCAAGGTCTACGAGCCAGAGCGCATCGCAGGGTACGTCCTGACCCGCGAAACAATCGCGCGGCGATTCGAACAATTCCGGACGATGAGCAAGGAGCAATTGCAGCAGCAGCTGAGCATCGATCCCGGCCGGGCCGATATCATTCTGGTGGGAGTGGCCATCCTCAAGCGGCTGACGGAACTGCGCAATATCCCGCAACTCGTGGTTTCAGAGCGCGGACTCCGATATGGCATCGCCATGAGGGAATGGGAACGCCATCTCGAAGACACCTGACCTTTGTGCAAGACACCAGACCTTAGTGCGTCCGTTCCCGCATGGCGTTGACCATGTCGATCAGGATGGTCAAACCTTCCCGCACCTCTTCTTCCATCGTTTCCGCTCCGAATGAGATTCGCACTGTCGCCGCGTCCTCCGCGTCTGCATGTCCGATGGCGCGGATGACATGCGAGGGTTCGATACTGCCGGCGGCGCAGGCCGAGCCGCCCGAGACGGCAAGACCGGCCATGTCGCAGTTCATCAGCAGCGCACCTCCGTCGAGGGCATAATGTTCGGCTGGGAACGTCACACTCAGGATGTTGGGGAGGACTTGTCCGCTGTCACCGTTGAAGCGAAGCCCGGGGTTGAAGCGGAGACCGGGCAGGGCGTCCTGGAGCATTCGCAGCGCGATGGCATGCAGATCGCGCCACCGTCCGATCCGTGATTCCCGTTCTTCGAGCGCGAGCCGCGCCGCAGCGCCAAACCCCACGATCCCCGCCACGTTTTCCGTCCCGCCCCGGCGTCCCCGCTCCTGCCCGCCGCCTGTCTGCAGCTGCGGGATGCGAAGGCCGCTGCGCACATACAGTGCTCCGACGCCTTTCGGTCCATGAATTTTGTGGGCGGACATCGACAGCAGATCCACCGGGACCGCGCGCACATCGATCGTCAGTTTGCCCGCGCTCTGCACCGCATCGGTGTGGAACAGGGCGCCGCTTTCGCGCACGCGTCCCGCCACATCGGCCAGTGGCAGGATGCCTCCGGTCTCGTTGTTGACGTGCATGAGCGTGGTCAGCGCGGTTGCTGGTGAGAGCAGGCGGTCGAGGGTATCGGTGTCGGGAACGGCACCTTCGTTCACAGGCAGCAGTCGCAGTGTTCTTCCCTGCTCCTCCTCCCGTTCACAGGCCGCGAGCACGGCATGGTGTTCCGCGGGGGGTGTGATGATTTCATATCGCTGTTCTCCTGCGATCATGCAGGCGAGACGCACCGCCGCGTTGTCGGCTTCGGTGCCGCC
>JAGTUZ010000035.1 GCA_018224415.1 Bacteroidota bacterium
GCCGCCTCGGCGTCGCTGCGCGGACAGCGACCGGTCTGGCCTGCATTACTGCTTTTTGCCGTCGCGGTTGCCACACATTACATGGCGCTCGCGCTGCTCCCTTCGCTGCTCTTTCTTCTGTTCCGCGACAATGGCATGGTTCGACGTGTGACAGGATCATCCTGGTCCCTGTTCGCTGTTTCGGCAGGCATGCTCGTGCTGGCCTTCGTGCTGTACTTCCTCTTCGGATTCCAGCATTCCGACAGCCGCGTGATCATGCCGCTGATACCGGTCGAGACGGCGGCGGGCACACTTTCGTACACCCTGCTTTCGTCCTATCATCTGATTGATCTGTTGAATCTCGTCCTGCTGCTGGGCGGGTTTCCCCTGTTGATGCTGCTCCTGTCGAGCTGGAAGCCGGGACCCCTGTCAGGCGCAGGATCTCGCAGCCATGCGGGGAAGCAGGAACACGCGAAAATCCGCGACGAAGGACTGTCCGCGCCGCTGCGTTTCCAGCTCATCGCCGTATGGTCGTTTTTTCTCTTTCTGTTTTTTGCCAACACCTCGCTCGGACTCGCGCGGGACTGGGACATCGCCGCACCGCTGGGGTCGATGCTGGTGATGGTTTTTGTTGAATCACGCAGACGTGCGCCGGCGGGAGAGAATGCCGACACGTCAGTCCCGCTCCTGCAGGCGGGAATCGTCTCCGTGCTCCTTGTATTGCCATGGATCGCGGTGAATGTGGACGAAGACGCTTCCACCGCACGTTTCACGGATATCATGGTCCTCGACGACAATCACATGTACGGTGACTATGCGCTGAGTGGTTACGAGGCGCTACGCAAGCATGCCGTGCACAGCGAGGACTATTTGCGCGAGGGTGACATCCTGCAGCGCATGATCGAGGTTGTGGGCTACACCGAGCAGTACCGCATGCTGATTGTCAACTCGCTGTACTTCACGAGCCGTGATCCGCGGCGGTATATGGCGCTGAACACATGGATGCTCGATCGTCTCGGCGTGAAGGCGGGGGAGCTGCGCGCGAAGGGGAAGGAACGTGATTACGCCATCGGCAAAAAGCAGATGGATTCCCTCGTCGCCGTCATGGCCACCGAATCGATCACCTACGGACGCCATCGCGAGCTGCGACCGTTTGTCGAGACGATTGCTGCCGGCACAGGACTCCAGACCGGAATCCGTGTGTATGAAGGTGCCGACCTGTATGCCTCGCAGCGTTACGACGAAGGGATTACGGTATTCGAGCAGATCAGGAACGCGGGATACCGTGACCCGCGTGTTGATGGCATGTACGCGAGCTGCCTCTATGTCGGCGGTGACCGCGACCGTGGTGAACGCGAGTTCCAGGATGGCCTGCAGCGCTACGGAGACAATCCGCAGTATCTGTACATGATGGCAACCAGCTACCTGCAGCGTGACGGGCGTTTCACGGAGGTGCGCGCCCTGCTCGAGCGAGCGCTGGCGCTTGATCCCCCCGACGATGCGCGTGCACAGATCACCGGACTCCTGCAGCAGCTGCAGGCCTACATGCAATCGGTCAACGAAGGACAATGAGTTTTCGCATGAGCCGGACATTGTCCGCAAAAAGCGTACAGTAGTACATCCCCGCCGGCAATGCGGGCGCATTTATGCGCGCGGTATAGAGGCCGGGTGTGAGTCCATTGTCCATCATGCGGGCAGTGATTCTGCCGTTTACGTTGTGGAGGTCTATGCGCACATGGCAGGTGTTGCGCACATTCAGTTCAAGCGAGGCCTTCGTGCTGTCGTATACGGGATTCGGCCAGATTGGGGATAAAGAGAGATCACCGGTTGCCGAGGGATGTTCGACCCAGACCAGGGCGGCGCGATCGAAGTCAATCACCTGTAATTCGTGATCACCGTCACCACGACATTCCGTCGTGCCAACGCGGAT
This sequence comes from Bacteroidota bacterium, assembly GCA_018224415.1. GTDB lineage: Bacteria > Bacteroidota > Ignavibacteria > SZUA-365 > SZUA-365 > SZUA-365. Next base: position 1,910 of record JAGTUZ010000035.1, read on the forward strand.
GCTCTGGGAAGCAGCAAGGATGCCCCCGACCAGCATCTGCTTTTTTCCAATGATGCCGCTTCCCTGCATGCGTCCGTTGCCATCGACGGCTATCACATAGATCTCGCAATCACCGCCCGTGCGCAAGGACAGTGCCGCGACATAGATGCTGCCATCGGAACCGACGGCAAGCGATTGCGGCACATTCAGTCCCTGCGACAGCAGGAACACCGGAAGCAACACGGTTGCAGCGAGAGCAAAAAAAATGGCGTATCTCATTGTCAATTCTCATTTCGTTTGGCGCACCACCGGTATAGCCGACCAGTGTTGCAACGTCAGGAAGCATTCCGTGATAAGTATATGGGAGAGAACGCTGTCGCCACTTCGCTGGAATGAAGAGCGGAACGGTTCGCCACCGGTTTCCACCACAACCTCGCGGATGTTCGTATCCCTGTTCCCGGCCTCGTCGACAGCGCGAACGACGATATAGGTCCGGCGGCCCGGTGGAAGATTTCCGAGTTTCAGGTTTGTAGCTCCGGTAATATGGAGCGATGGTGTGGTGAAATCCTGTCCGCCACTCGCTGATGCGAGATAGAGCTCGTACATCATGTCGTCTTCACTGGTGACATCATCGCGTCCGCAGTCCCAGTACAGATAGGCGCTGTCTCCGTGGAGTGATGCCGTCAGCACGCCACCGAACAGCGGCGCGTGTCGGTCGAGACTGCCGCCGGTGCGATCGAAGCTCTGTTCCCATACCGCACCGCCATTGGCGGTGAGGCGCGCAAGATGGATGTCAAAGTTTCCGGCAGAAGTCTCCTTGCGCGCTGTGAGCGCGACACCGCCACCGGGAAACGGTTGCAGGTCAACCAGGCGATGGCGCCCGGCTGATGTAAATGGGAGTACGGTCCAGCGACGCGTTCCCTCTTCAGAGTAGTGGAGGACAAACGGCATGCCGCTGCCGTCTTCTCCGATCGCGTGTCCCCCCAGATAGAAACCGTCCGACCCATGTCGCAGCCAGACCGGAAGGGTTCGTCCGTTTCCGGCACCGGAATATTCGTCCCGCACTTTCAGCGTTCCATCGGTGTCGTAGAGTAACAGCGGAGCCTGTTGGGGGACGTCTGGATTCCATCCGCCGACCGCGATGGCATCGACGGAAGTGGCAAGGCAACGGGGTTGAACCTGGGGAGTGAACACTGTCCAGTGCTCGTCGCCGTCCATCGTGACGGACGAGAGCCCACAGCGGTTGCCGTTTCTTCCATCAGAGGCGAACGTCAGCACGAACGCGCCCGAGGCGAGCTGACTGATGGCGACAGCGGATGTCCGGTTTGGACCGTCGGTGAAAACGCGATGCCAGTGCGCACTTCCATTGCCCGACCAGCGCGCCAGACAGGCTGTTGGTCCGGTGTCGTCCCAGCGAGTCAGTGCGAGGATAACGCCACCGTCATTATCGGCGAGCAAACCCACAGCCCGTTCGTCCGCACCCAAATCCCATTGATGGACCCAGAGCGTATCACCGCTCTTTTCCATGGCTGCGAGGACGACATCCCAGTTTCCCTGTGTTCCCAGAATCGAACCAGCAATGAATGTTGTTGTCTCGTTTGCATCGATTGCTACCGTATGCCCCTGGCTGCCCGCCGGCAGCGACAGTCGTGCCACCCATTCCTGTCCGGAAACCGTCACAGGGCTGAGGAAAAGAGTCAGCAAGAGAAGCAGGTCGACAGGTTGAAATCGACTCCATGGATTCATGGCGGGCTCCGGTTCTGTCTCAGACATCTGGATTTCGGCGCAGCGCGATTCCATGAATGCAGGTGCGAATGCAGTTGAGACTGCAGGTGAAAATGCCCACCTCCCGCCTGGATTGACCAGGAATGGTGGAAATGGGTTATGGAACGGGGACTGCGTTACAGCGAGCTTACGAAACTTCCCCTGCAATGTCAAGGATTATTTTGTCTTCAATCCGGGACATGCAGGTTGTTGGGAAATGCGAGTGCATTTCGCGATGTTGCTGTATTCCGTCACAACCGTTGATACCGCCATGTTCAGGACGCTTTATCTGCTGATCTGTCTGTGTCTCCTTCCGCCTGTCATCGCCGAAGCGCAGCCTTGTCCGACACCCGACGCTGCCGGACCGTTTGCGGCCGGATGGCAAGCCGTCACCGTGCAGCGCGGCGGACGCACGCTCAACTGCCGGCTCTTCTATCCGGCACAATCGGCGGGCCAGAACACCACGGTGCTGACAAACGGTGCGCCGTATCCGATGATTGCGTTCGGCCATGGTTTTTTCATGCAGACCTCGTATTACACCTCTTACTACGAGCACCTGGCATCACGGGGATACATTGTCATTGCGCCCCAATTTCCGGATACACAGCACGGTGAACTCGCGCTGGATCTCCTCGCCTGCATCGAGTATCTCAGACAATCCGGCATATCGAGCAGCCATTTCCTTTTCGGTGTTGTCGATACGGCCAAGGCCGGCCTCTCGGGCCATTCGATGGGCGGCGGGGCAAGCCTCCTGGCAGCGTCCTACGACAGTCGCATCCTCGCCGTGGCCCCGATGTGCCCGGCGGAAACCACACCATCGTGTATCAACCGGATGGATCAGATCTCCGGGGGTGTGTGCATCATCGCGGGCTCCGCCGATGGTATCACATCGGTTGCCGTGCATCAGCAGCCGATGTACCGGGCCGCCATGCCCTTCAAGTCCCTCGCCGTGCTGCAGGGCGGAAACCACACGCGCTGTATGGATGTCTCCGCGTTCGACTGGACGGATCCGAACGGCACGATGTCCCGCAGCCAGCAGCAGGCGCTGACCCGGCGTTACATGACGGCCGCCTTCGATTATCATATCAAGGGAGATAGCTGCGGAGGGAGTTTCAGCTATGGAAGCAACGCCACGCATGCCGATGTGCAGCTCAGCTTCGTCACGGGACCGGCCTGGCCCGTGGAACTCGGTGAGCTGTCAATCCAACGTAACGGTTCGGACGTAAGGCTGCGCTGGACCACCGAAAGCGAAACGGAGAATTTCGGATTCAAGGTTTTTCGCTCCTTTGACGCGAAGCACTACGAAGAAATCGGATTCGTGTTTGGAGCCGGTAGTTCACTGGAGCGCAATTCCTATGCGTATATCGATCGGAACCGGAAAGAGTCTTGGTACCGCCTGCGCCAGATCGATTTTGACGGGGGTTCCACGGATCTCCCCGTACTCTATGCCGCCCCTGCCCCTTCCACACCTGACATCTATCCCACATCCTTCCGCTCAGGCACTCATGTGACGCTCTCCATCGAAAGCGAGGCCAGGCTGATCGAGTACACACTTTTCGGCCTTGACGGCAAACGTGTCGCGCAGACATTTTTGCGACCAGAAGAGCAGCACAACGGAATTGTGCAGCTACCACCACTTTCGCCAGGGAAATATTTCCTTACACTTGTGCTGGATAGGGGAATGTACACCCGATCTCTTCTCGCTTTCTGATTCCCTTCCATATTATTCATCAGGCCGACGCGACCGTTCGGATTCCGAACAGCATCCGGATTCGTGTGCGACCATCCGACACCAATACTCTGCAAAACACAAGAAATCCATGAATACAGGCTGTATTCATGGATTTCTTGTGTTGGCATGATGATTGTGGCATATATAAGTGTCGGCAGAGAACACCCGACAACAGGACGAAACAAAACAGAACCAGATAACGAGAATGAACATGATCCGCACGATACTCACCACCGCTCTCCTCCTCACACTCACGATTGGACTCGCGTCGGCACAGTCGGCATGGCCTTCGGACAACAGCTATGTCGGGTATACGTTGGCCAACGCGTCACCCATACAGGATCCGAACGATGTTCCCAACAACCAGATTGAGTTCGACCTGATCTACGGCAGTGGCTTCGTCGCCCCGTATACAGTGCAGATCGCAACAACGACTTCCTCCGTCTTCTTTCGCCTCCAGGTGCGGGACATCACACAGTGGACAGTCGGCACGTACCTGCTGTTCATCTCCGACGGCAACGGAACGATTCTGGGCAAGACCTACCTCACCCTGACGGGAAATGCAGGTTCGATTCATGTTGTCAACGCGGCGGGCACTGTTGACCAGACCACCGGCAGCGGCTCACATGCAACCGACATTGACGGCTGGGCGCGTTTTGTTTCCATCACAGGTTCGACACATGAGTATGTGGATTTCCAGTTGCCGCGCAGCACGTTCGAATCGGTCCTTGGCATCAGCGGACAGATACTGGTGAAATTCTATGCAGGCACCAGCACCGGTGCGGGCAACGTCAACAACATCAACACGGACTGGATGACCTCGAGCACGAACAGCCAGCCGACAGCTTCGGATTTTGCAACGCTTTCGACCGGAACGCTTGATGATATCGGCAATGGCGCGCTGCCCGTGGAACTGACAAGCTTCAGTGCCTACCTCAAGTCGGGCATCGTTTCCCTGCGCTGGAACACGGCCACCGAGACGAACAACTTCGGCTTCGAGATCGAACGTCGAAGCGCTGACGGCGAATGGACGGTCATCGGTTTCGTGCCGGGTGCCGGAAACAGCAGCAGCCCGAAAGCCTACACTCACGAGGATGATGCCTCCATGTACGCCGGTTCCATCAGCTACCGCCTCAAGCAGATTGACCGCGACGGCACGACGGAGTATTCCTCCACGGTCATGGTGAACAACACCTCTGCCACCGTGTCGATGAATGCCTACCCGAATCCTTTCAACCCGAGCACGACGGTGAACTTCACACTCTCCGCCGAATCGAATGTGCGCCTTGTGCTGGTCGATGTCACCGGTCGCGAGGTCCTGACAGTGATCGACGGAACGCAGCTCGGCGCGGGGTCGCATTCGCAGACGATCAACGCCGACGGCCTGCCGAGCGGACGCTACTTCATCGTCATGCAGTCTGCCGAAGGACGCAGCGTGTACCCGGTGCTGCTGAGCAAGTAACAGCTTCGAAGGGCCTCCACGCACATCTACGAGTCCCTCCCATTTCTGGAATTCAACGCGCGGTCGCGAGACCGCGCGTTTTCTATAGGACAAGAAACATCTGAATATCTTGTAATGTGAAGTTAATGCAGCTTTCATGTTGCCGGGCCGATCGGAATATATATTGCATACCGCAACAGTTCACGTGTTAGCCTCGCTGAATGACGTCCGCCGGAAAGAGAGAGCCGGCGACGTCCGAGAGAACAGCGAAGACGTCATGAGAGAGGAAAGGCGCACGTGGATACAAATCGGAATTCATAAACGAGCAGAAACGCTCGACACATAAGAGGTGCGCAAATGCTGATACACTCCCACATCCGCGCGGGGGCGGGGAAGATTTTACTGTTGGCCTTGCTGTGGACCGCCGTCTCGGCAGTCCCGGCATGGGCACAGTACACACCGGCCGCCTGGCCAGTTACCTTCATCGACTACACCGACAGTACTGGAAGCTACATCCAGGATGTGAGCGACCAGAATCCGTCGTACACGGATATCATCTTCTCCTCATCGACGCCGAGTTCCGTCGCGGTGGCCTGTGACGGAACGACCGCTTTCTTCCGCATCCAGCTGGCCGAGAATCCCTGGCGGACGGGCGGGCAGGGGAGTTGGGCGCCGTATGCCTGGGTTGTCGCGATGAGCGATTCCTCGGGCAGCGGGGCTCCCGTCGGACATGTCTCCGTCACCGCTTCGGGGAGTACCCTCGACGTGGAAATCAATGACACGAACAGTGATTATATCATCTACACATACGCAAAAACGAACGCCAATCCCGCAGCCGTACGTTCCGTTCAGGCCGGACTGTCTGGATACTACTACATCGACTTCCAGGTGCCGATCGCGGCGCTGACCACGTATCTCGGTATCGACATCTACAGTACCCTCCGGTTTTTTTATGGGAGTTCGGCCTCGGGCGGGACGATCAACAAGGATTACATGACCGGAAGCGCCGTAGACTTCCTCGGGCTGACCACCACGAACTTCAGCGGAATCTACCACGGCGGCCTCACACCGAACCCGGTGGAACTGACCGCGTTTACCGCTCACGTGAAGGACCAGACCACTCTGCTGCGCTGGCGTACGGCCTCAGAGCTCAACAATTTCGGTTTTGAAGTCGAACGTTCTACAGACGCGCATGCATGGGAAATGATCGGTTTCGTGCCGGGCGCGGGGACCTCGAGTAGTCCGCGCAGCTACGACTTCGCCGATCGACACCTCCCGCTCACCGGAGCGATCCGGTACCGTCTGCGACAGGTCGATCGTGACGGCAGCTTCGAGTACTCCCCGATCGTGTTGGTGCATCCCGGCCTGCGGAACACGCAGGGAATCACTGGGAGCTTTCCGTCGCCTGCGAGGTCGCAGACCACGGTCAACTACACCGTCACCACACCGGGAAACATCGCGCTCACGATTCATGATCTCGCGGGACGGCAAGTGAAACAGCTCGCCGAGAACAATGCGGAGGTCGGTACCCACTCCGCCACGTTTGATGTCGGGACGCTCCCGCGTGGCATGTATCTGCTGCACCTTCGCCAGGCAGAGACGATCCATGTGCATCCACTTCTCGTAACGCGATGATACGATCAGGGAGGCGAGGGACGAAATAGAAGCGAGAAGACGATTTTTCCGCCATGCAGCGGACGGCCGAGAGTGAGAGAGAGGCCGTCCGCTGCATGCATTTTCTGCGCGACAACCATTTTCCGTGTGAACCGTTTTGCTGGTGCTGCTTGTTTTTCCATTTTAGAAGATTGGAATCACTGCAACAGAAGTCGGGTTTTTCCCAGGAACGATGGAACAGCAATTCATCACCATCCGCGGTGCGCGGGAACACAATCTCAAGAACATCGATCTCGACATCCCGAGAAAAAAACTGGTGGTCATCACCGGTCTCTCCGGATCCGGGAAGTCGAGTCTTGCCTTCGATACCATCTACGCCGAAGGGCAGCGCCGCTATGTCGAGAGTCTGTCCGCTTACGCTCGGCAGTTCCTTGGCAGCATGCAACGGCCGGATGTCGACAATATCGACGGTCTGAGTCCCGCCATTTCCATCGAACAGAAAACCGTGAGTCGCAATCCGCGTTCGACGGTCGGCACGGTCACGGAAATTTACGACTACCTGCGCCTGCTGTTCGCCCGCGCCGGCGTGCAGCACTGTCCGAACGACGGCTCACCGGTGCAGCGGCAGAGTCTCGACCAGATGGTCGACCGCCTGCTCGGGTACGACAAAGGTGCGCGTCTTGTCGTTCTTGCTCCCGTGGTGCGAGGACGCAAGGGACATTACCGCGAGCTGTTCGAGCAGATCCAGAAAGACGGATTTACGAAGGTGCGGGTCGATGGCGAAATGCAGGAGATCGTCGACGACATGAAGGTCGACCGCTACAAGATCCACAACATCGAAATCGTGGTCGACCGTCTCGTTGTCAATCCCGAAGCACGGTCCCGTCTCGCAGATTCGATCGAAATCGCCTTGAAATTCGGTGACGGTGTCGTCATCGTCGAGGTCGACGGCACGGATGTGCTGATGAGCCGGAAGAATTCCTGTCCTGTCTGCGGATCAAGCTATGAGGAACCCGCGCCGAATTCCTTTTCCTTCAATTCGCCGTACGGCGCCTGTCCCACCTGCGACGGGCTGGGAGAACGCAGGGAATTCGATCTGGATCTCATCATTCCCGACATCGCGAAATCACTCAACCAGGAAGGACTCGCGCCGCTGGGCAAGCCGCGGCGCACGTGGTGGTGGGCGCAGATCCACGCGGTCGCAGAGAAATACGGCTTCGATCTTGACACGCCGCTGAGTGACATCAGCGAAGAGGCGATGCAGACACTGCTGCACGGCAGCGGCAAGGAGAAATACCGCATTTCCTACACGCATCCCGACGGACGCGTGACGCTTTACAACCACAGTATCGCCGGCGTATTGGCGAGCCTGAAGCAGTACTACGAAAACACAACCTCGAACGGTATCCGGGAGTGGGCCGAATCGTTCATGGGCACGAAGGAATGCGCGTCCTGCCACGGCGGTCGGCTGCGGCCAGAGAGCCTTTCGGTGCTGATGGACGGTCACTCCATTCACGACGTGACAAGCGCTTCGGTCAAAGAGGCCATGCAGCTCTTCGAGGGTCTGGGCCTGACGCCGCGCCAGAAAGAAATTGGCGCACAGATCATCAAGGAAATCACATCCCGTCTGTCGTTCCTTTCGAATGTCGGCCTCGATTACCTTACGCTCGATCGCACTGCCCGCTCGCTGTCCGGCGGCGAGGCCCAGCGTATCCGCCTGGCCACACAGATCGGAACGCAGCTTGTCGGCGTGCTGTACATTCTCGACGAACCGTCGATCGGACTGCATCAACGCGACAACACCCGCCTGATCGATTCGCTCAAGCAGCTGCGCGATCTCGGCAATTCCGTGATCGTCGTCGAACATGATCGAGAGATGATCGAAAGCGCCGATCATGTCATCGACCTTGGACCGGCAGCAGGAGAATTCGGCGGGGAAGTCGTTGCCGAAGGAACGGTGAAGATGCTGCTGGGCAGTAATGGAAAGCGCCGGGCAGGGAAGGACAATCCCGTGTCGGGAAGCGAGGCACCCGCGCGCAAGGCAAACAGCACGACCGAGGCGGAAATGCTTCGTCATCTCGCCGGCAAGGGGTCCCTCACCGCGGCGTATCTCAAGGGAACCCAGTCCATCGCCGTTCCCGCGCACCGGCGCATGGGGAGCGGGGAACGTCTTGTCCTGCGCGGTGCGCGCGGACACAACCTCAAACAGGTCGATCTATTGCTTCCGCTCGGCACGTTCATCTGCGTCACCGGGGTGAGCGGGTCCGGAAAATCGAGCCTCATCAACGAAACGCTGTATCCATTGCTCGCGAAACATATTTATAAATCGTCCACGGCCATCCTGCCGCATGCCGGCATCGAGGGGCTTGCGTTTATCGACAAGGTGATCGACATCGACCA
>JAGTUZ010000036.1 GCA_018224415.1 Bacteroidota bacterium
CGTTTGAGCGTTCGCCAAAACTCATCGTACATGATCCATTTCGGGACGAGTTCTATCATGCCGGAAGCTCCCGATGTGTTGTTCGTGAAGATAATCACAAGATCGGGAACGTGCAAAGACATTGGGATGCGGGACTCCATTATCAGGTGGGTCTCCACGATCATGCGGGTCTCCGTTATCTGGTGACGCAGGGTCAAGAAGTGAAAAAATTCACTAAATTTGCTGATTTGCATTGGAAGTCAGCACGGTGTTTGCGAAGTTTATATAACGGAGTGCGCCGTCTGCTATCAAGCGGCGTTTCCTCCCCTGCGATGATGAGAAAGGGTTTTCATGGACTACGTCATAACAACCATTCCCGAGCGCTGCCAGCGATGTTACTGCTGCGTGCGTGAATGTCCGGCCAATGCCATCCAGATACAGAACGGCCAGGCGGTGGTGCTGCCCACGCGCTGCGTGGGCTGCGGCAATTGCATCAAGGTCTGCACACAGAATGCGAAAGCCGTGCGGGACGGCGTCATGTCGCTGCTTGCGATGTTCGACGCCGCGGGGAAGAAAGAACGAGTGGCCCTGCTTGCGCCGTCCTTTCCCGCCGCGTTTCCGGGCATCGCACCGCTGCGCGTGATCGGGGCGGTGAAAGCGCTGGGATTCACCCGCGTGGTGGAAGTGGCCTTCGGGGCGGACCTCGTCAGCGAGGCCTATCGCGAACATGCCGCACGGAGCAGCGACCCGATCATTACCACACCGTGTCCCGCCATCGTCGAGTACATCGAAAAATACCATCCCGCTCTCATCCCCAATCTCGCCCCGGTCGTGTCGCCGATGATTGCCGCGGGCAAGGTGGTGCGCGAGCGCTACGGCGACGACAGTCTCTGCGTGTTCATCGGTCCGTGCGTGGCCAAGAAGCTCGAGATCCATGACAACAACGTCGCGGGCGTGATCGACGAGGCCCTGACCTTCGATGAACTGCTTCGTCTGTTCGACGAGGCCGCCATCGATCCGGCGCAGGCGGAGGAGGCGGAGTTCGATCCGCCGCGCGCACATCTCGGACAGATCTATCCGGTATCGGGCGGACTGCTCAAAAGCGCGGGCATCAGTTCCGATGTGATGGACGAACAGGTGATCATCGTCGAAGGGCGGCAGCGCTGCCTCGACATCATCAGCGAGATCGAGCAGGGAAAGGTGCACAGCCGGCTGATCGACATTCTTTTCTGCGAGGGCTGTGTCAACGGACCGGGCATGACCACGCCGCTCAACTATTATGAAAAACGCGAGTGCATCATTTCCTGGGTGAAGTCGCGCGGCCGCGCACTGGACCAGGCCGAATGGCATGATGCGGTTGGACAGTATCATCACATGGAATTGTCCCGCGGCTTCCAGGACCGGCGTATCGAGGAGCGCGCGCCCGAGGAACATGAGATCCAGCGCATCCTGCTTTCGATGGGCAAACGCGAGACGGCACAGCAGATCAACTGCGGCGCCTGCGGGTACGGGACCTGCCGCGAACTGGCCGTGGCTGTGGCGCAGGACATCGCCGAAAAGGAAATGTGCCTGCAGTACACCATCGACAATCTCGAACGCTCGCATCGCGAACTGGCGGAAGCGCAGGCGCAACTGATCCAGACCGAGAAGCTCGCATCGGTGGGCCAACTCGCCGCCGGCGTGGCGCATGAAATCAACAATCCCCTCGGCACCATCGTGCTGTACTCGCATCTGCTGCTCAAGCAATTGCAGGATGCCGATCCCGCGCGCGATGATATCCAGTTCATCATCGCCGAAGCCGAACGCTGCCGCAATATCGTGGGCAGTCTGCTGAACTTCGCCCGGCAGGGCCGGCTCGTGCTCGGAGAGATCCGCGCCGGGGATCTGGCCGAGCCCATCGTCGCCATGCTGCGGCGGCGCGAGGACTTCGAAACCATCGACATGCAGGTGCACGTCGACGAGGGGCTGCCGCCGCTGCACGTCGACGCCGACCAGATGAAGCAGGTGCTGCTCAACCTGGCGCTCAACGCCTGCGAGTCCATGCCATACGGCGGCACGCTGCGCATCCGCATCAATCCTGCCGAGACGCCGCGTGAAGTCGAGATCCGTGTGGAAGACACCGGAGCCGGCATTCCGAAGGAAAACATGGGACGGCTGTTCACTCCGTTTTTCACCACCAAGCAAATCGGCAAGGGGACCGGCCTGGGCCTACCGATCGCCTATGGCATCGTCAAGCTGCATCACGGACGCATCGGTGTGGAAAGCGAACCCGGCCGCGGTTCGGTGTTCACCATTACGCTCCCGGCCGACCTGCGCGACTATCCCTCCGCCGCACAGCTTTCACCCCGTGATCTCGCTGCGGCGCTCGCTCCCTCGCCACAGCATGTGCATCCGGGAAAGTAGCCATACGGCGCAGTAGACGGAGAGACGGGACGCGCAAACACGAACGAGACGGACGACAACGAAATGGAAGAAATCAAACCGCAGCTCCTGGTCATCGACGACGAACTCGGCATGCGCGAGGGTATCCGCCGCATCTTCACGCTCGAGGGCTATGCAGTGACCGTCGCGGAGAACGGCAGCGAGGGACTCGCCCGCGGAGCCGAGAAGGAATTCGACGTCGCCCTCATCGACCTGAAAATGCCCGACATGGACGGCCTGACCGTGCTGCGCAAACTCAAGGAGCGCTCGCCCGACTCCGAGTATCTGATGATCACGGCCTTCGCGGGCATCGACACCGCGGTGGAGGCGACGCGGCACGGCGCCTATTCCTACATCCCCAAGCCGTTCACGCCCGACCAGATCGTTTTCGAGGTGAACCGCGCGCTGGGTAAGCGGCGACTCACGCTGGAGACACGCGAACTCCGCGCCGAGCAGGAGCGCCGGCTGCTGGAGATCAGCCAGGAAAAAAGCCGCCTGCGCACCATCATCAATTCCATCAACGACGCGCTGTTCGTTACCAATCTCGATGACGAGATCGTGCTGGCCAATCCGCAGACCCGCGCGCTGTTCGCCTTCCCTTCGTCGATCAAGGCTGGCGACACAATCGGCGACATCCTTCCCCCGGAAGTCATCGATCTCATCCACGAAGCGCAGGAGAAGACGCGGCATGGCATCGAACTCGTCTCGCATGAATGGGAGATGCGGCCGGATCTCGAGCTTGTGGTGAACATGAAAACCGCGCCGGTGAAGGATGCCGCCGGGAGCATCATCGGCTTTGTGACAACGATACAGGATGTGACCCAGCTCAAGCGCCTCGACGCGCAGAAGTCACAGTTCGTTTCCATGGTCGCGCATGAACTCAAGGCGCCGGTTGCCGCCGTCAGCGGGTATCTCGAGAACATGAACAGCCGCGTGCTCGGTGACGACATCGGCAGCTATGACAAGATGATCGTGCGCTCGGGCGAACGTCTGCAGGCGCTGATCGCTCTCGTCAACGATCTGCTGAACATCAGCCGCCGCGAACTGGGCACCATCCGCAGGGAGATCGCGCCCGTGTCCATTGCCGCCGTGATCGAAAACACTCGGGAACTGCTGCACGGGGAAATGGAAAAACGAGGCATCCGCTTCGATGCGGAATTTGAAGAGGGACTGCCCAACATAGACATCGACCGCGACGAATGCACACGCATCGTCACCAACCTGCTCAGCAACGCCGTCAAGTACAACCGCGATGGTGGCACGATCACCGTGCGCGCCCGCTCCGACGGCGACTCGGTATTCCTTTCCTTCAGCGACACCGGGATCGGCATGAAGCCCGAGGACCAGGAACGCCTCTTCCGGCAGTTCTACCGCATCAAGAACGACGAGACACGCAGCATTCCGGGCACCGGCCTCGGCCTCTCCATCGTCAAACAGATCGTCGACTCCTACCACGGCAATATCTCCGTCGAAAGCACCTGGCAACAGGGCACGACCTTCACCCTCCGCCTCCCCGTCCGTTTCGCGGAAGCGACATAAATGCCCTTGCCCGCGCTTCCGCCTTCGTCAGCCTATAGCTGACTACGGCGTGACAGGGGTGCGCGGGGGTCCCTTGCCCGCGCGATTGCTTACCTCCGGCCGGAGGCCTATATTCGGGGGAGTCGGTCCTGAATGTCGGCCGTATGCTGTCCCCACCCGCTGCCTCGGAGGTCCGTCGTGCGTACCTTTCTTCGTTCCACCCCTGCTGTCCTGACCCTTGTTTCCTTCATGCTCGTGACGCTGCATCACCTGCCCGTGTCCGCACAGCAGGCGCCGCGTGCGGCCACAGGGGTCGCGGACATTCTCGCGAAGGTGTCGGGCGACACGCTGATGGATCGCCTGCGCGAACTCTGCGGGGAGAAGCTGGTGCGCGTGGGGGGAGGGGAAACCCTGATCACGAACCGCTTCGATGGCAGGGATTCGGTGGACAACGAGCTGGCAGGGGACTATCTCGAACAGGAGTTGCTGCGTCACGGCCTGCTGGCCGGTTCGCAGCGCTTCCAGGATCGTGGGCGCAACATCATCGGCCTGCAGCCGGGCGCCGCGCATCCCGACATCATGTACATCATCTGCGCGCATTACGACGCGGCTCTCCCGCGCGATCCGGGCGCCGACGACAATGGCACGGGCACGGCCGCCGTGCTGGAAGCCGCCCGTCTGCTCTCGCGTCACAGTTTCGATTACACGATCGCCTACATTTTCTGGGACGCGGAAGAGCGGGGACTGGTCGGTAGCAACGACTATGCACGCGCTGCGCGGGCGCGCGGCGATAGCATCATCGGCGTGCTCAACCTCGACATGATCGGTTACGATTCCGACAACAACAGCCGCGCCGCGCTGCAATACAACCTCGACATAGGACTGCCGCTCGTCGAAAAAATGCTCGCGGTGAATGACTCCTTCAATCTCGGGCTCGACCTGTACGTCGAACTCAAAAGCACGACCCCGAGCGACAACTACTCCTTTACCAAGCAGGCCTACCCGTCCTTCCTGCTCATCGAGGACTGGAAAGACTTCACACCGCATTACCACAAGGCAACCGACCGTCCCTCCACGATCAACGTCACGTTTTTCACCCGCATGACGAAAAACGCGATCGGCGCACTCTCGCTGCTTGCCGGATTGCGCGACGACCCGCGCGTGCCGCTGCCCATCGCGCCCACGGCCGGTCAAACCGGAGTATCGGATCCAGTGGTCTTCGTCTGGACCGAGGAGGAGGGTGCCGACCGCTACCATCTCCAGGTCGCGACCGATGCGTCCTTCAATAGTCTGGTGTACGAAAGCGACATGCTGGGTGAGGCGACGGTGACCGTGGCCGGGCTGACGCCATGGACCAGCCATTACTGGCGTGTGCGTGCCTGCGGCGCGGACGGATGCAGCCGGTGGTCGGAATTCCGTTCTTTCCGCACGATGGTCGGCGCGCCGGTGATGCGGAGCCCGCTTGCCGACGAGCAGCCGGCCTACGACGCCGTGGCAATTTCCTGGCAGCCCGTCGACGGCGCGCGGCATTACGAACTGCAGGTGTCGGAGTTCGTGAACTTCGGCGTGCTCGAGCGGGATGCGCAGAGCCTGCTCGACACGACCTATGTCACCGGGCTCGAGGCGGGTACAACCTATCACGTGCGCGTGCGCGCGGTGAGCGAGGACGGTCCCGGCGCGTGGTCCGTTCCCACGAGCTTCACGACATCCACCGTCGCGGATATCGCCGCTCTTCGTGGGCCGTTCATTCCGCAATTATTCACGCCATCCCCGCATCCCTTCGGTGATCGTGTTGTCCTGCGCTTCAGCCTGCCGAAGGCCTCTGTGGCGCATATTGAACTGCAGGACCTCGCCGGACGACGGGTGATGGTCCTGGGCGAGGGTTGGTACGAGAGCGGACATTCCGAAATCCAGGTCGACATGTCCCGGTTGCCAGGCGGCGTCTACCTGCTGACATTGCGGACGCCGGATGGCGCGCATGCCAAAACCGTGCTGCATCGGGAACGAAATAACTGAGCCCTTCCGGCAGACGCGGCTTCCGTCCGGTGTGCGCGTGGCCTCCGTCCGGTGAGCGCGTGGTTTCATCGGCTGATGCTGCGTTCGTAGCGTGCGAGCCAGCGGCGGACGGCGGGAATGCGCAGGAGACCTTGCTCATACAGCAGGATACCCGCGACGGCGACGGCAGCACCGAGGATGACGTCGATCACGTAATGATGTCCTGAGTACACGGCCGCGAACCATATTCCCATCATGTACACGGCGAAATACGCGCTGCGATGCTTGTGCCGCAGCTGTTTGATGGCGAACCAGAGCACGACCACGGGATAGGCGCTGTGCAGCGATGGCACGGCGGCGAATACGTTGGAGTTGCGCGTGTAGATGCCCTGGAAGATATCCAGTCCAACGAGCCGGTCGAAGCGCACCAGTTCCGCCGCGCTCCCGAACACGCCGGTGTGCAGCGTGAACCCGTATTGATCGACATACCACGGCGGCGCGGCGGGATGCAGGTAATAGCCGATGAATCCAAGGATGTTGACGAGAAGGAATACCAAGCCGAAGTCGATATAGCGGCGCTTGTCGACCACGTACAGGTACACCCCGAAGAGAATGGGAACCGACACCCAATTCAGATAGAATAGTCCGGATATCAGATCGAGCGCGGCTGATGCGTGGGCATGCAGGTATTCGTTCGGCGTGCGCGGCATGCCGCTATCCACGATGCCAAAGAGCTGCAGCTCGAGATTGTACAGTCCTTCGATATCCACCGCCGCGACCTGGTAATTGGGTACGATCTTGAGGCTGTCATACAGAATGCCAAAGACCAGGAAGATTGCCAGCGCGCGCATCACGCGTCCCGAGGCCGGATGCGCGAGCAGACCGACATCGAACAGCGAAACAAGGAAAACGTGCTCCGGACGCAGACCGATGGTCAGCTGCACCGCGGCCAGGTAGACGAGCGACAGCAGGACGGCCAGCAAAGAGAAGCGCAGGGATGGACGCCCGGGTACGTTGCCAGCCACGTGGTTGGAGTTGTCTTCGGAAAGGAATTCGTCTCGCCGCATCGGGTGGTTCATTTCCCCGCGAGCTGCGCATGGCAATGGCGCAGCCGCCCGATGGCAGTGACATTGGAGAAGAAGGCGACCAAGCCGATGGGAATAGCATAGAGGGCTATGGTCTCGACATCACCGAACAGCGGATCGCCGGATCGGATTTTCACATACCCGTCGGTGAGTGCCGTGCTCGCGGCGCATACGATGCCCGCGGCGCCGATGAGCACGATGCGTGCAGGCCGTTGCATGATACCGGTCTTGCAGGTGAGTCCCGCGCCTTCGGCGCGCGCACGTGTGTAGCTGACCATCACCGATCCGATCATGGCAACGAAAGAGAGCAGCGAGGTGAGGAAAAATCCGTGGGAAACGAGGTAGTAACACATGCCGAGGAACATGATCAGTTCGCTGTAGCGGTCGACGACAGAATCGTAGATTCCCCCGAAGGTGGTTTCCATTCCTCCGCCGCGCGCTACTTGACCGTCGAGTATGTCGAAGAGTCCGGCGAAGAGAATCAGTGCGCTTGCCCAGCCGATATAGGCCATGTCGCCGCGCGCGCCAAGTTCGCCGCCCGTGATCAGCACGATCGCGGCAACGAAGTTCACGGCGAGCCCGGCGGTGGTGAGTCCGTTGGGCGTGACGTGCATGCGGACGAGAAGGCGGACAAGCGGCGCCAGCATGCGATAGACGATCTGTGTGATTCTGTCGGTCATATGGTTTCTGTTTGTAGCTTGCTGCAGCGGACGACATGTTATATGACGGAGGGCTGCATGTGTCAGTCCTCAGGGGTATCCTCGTAATAATCAAGTCCGAGATGCGTGATGAGGCTCTCGCCCTGCACGAAGCGCAGTGTGTTTTCGAGTTTCATCAGCTGCTGGAACAGGTCGTGTTGCGGCCGCAACCCTTCCTGCGCCTGCGGCGACTTGAAGAAAAACGACAGCCATTCCTGGATGCCCGACATTTCCACGCGTCGCGCGAGATCGAGCAGCAAGGCGAGATCGAGTACGATCGGCGCGGCAAGAATCGAATCACGGCAGAGGAAGTTGATCTTGATCTGCATCGGATAGCCGAGCCAGCCGAAGATGTCGATATTGTCCCAGCTCTCCTTGTTGTCGCCGCGCGGGGGATAGTAGTTGATGCGGATCTTGTGATAGAGGTCGGCGTAGAGTTTCGAATTGAAGTCCTGTTCGAAAATCGAGCCGAGCACACTGAGCTTGGACGTCTCCTTTGTCTTGAAACTGCCGGGATCGTCGAGCACTTCACCATCGCGATTGCCGAGGATGTTGGTGGAGAACCAGCCATGCACGCCCAGCGAGCGCGCTTTCAGTCCCGGCGCGACGATGGTTTTCATCAGGGTCTGTCCCGTTTTGAAATCCTTGCCCGCGATCGGCGTCCCCGTGCGTTTTGCCAGTTCGACCAGCGCGGGAATGTCGGCGGAGAGGTTCGGGGCGCCATTGGCGAAGGGGACCCCAGAGCGAATCGCCGCATACGCATAGATCATGCTCGGCGCGATGGCGGGGTGGCTGTCGCGCAGGCCCTGTTCGAAGGCGTCGATGCTGAGGTGGACGTCCTGTTCCTCGATAAAGGTTTCGGTCGAGGCACACCAGATCATCACCAGACGGTCGCAGCCATGTTCGCTGCGGAAGCGCTCCATGTCGTCGACCAGCGCCTCGGCGAGGGCCATCTTGTCCTTGCCCTTTTTCACGTTCGGGCCATCAAGACGCTTGACGTATTCGTGGTCGAACACCGCCGCCATGGGCGAGATCGCCGAGAGTTCGTCACGCAGCGCATCGAGCAGTTGTGTGTCGAGCACACCTGCATTGACTGCGGCGTCGTACACGTTGTCGTCGTAGATATCCCACCCGCCGAAGGCCAGTGCGTCGAGATCCGCGAGGGGAACGAAGTCCCGGATCAGGGGACGGCGGTGCTCGGTGCGTTTGCCGAGACGGATCGTGCCCATCTGCGTGAAGGAGCCGACGGGTTCGGCGAGTTGCTTGCGGACGGCGAGGACGCCCGCGATAAATGTTGTGGCCACGGCGCCGAGGCCGGGGAGCAGGACTCCGAGTTTGCCGTTGGGAGGTTCTGGATTGTGTTTCATGGCGGTGTGACAGTTGTGGATAAGGAATCTTCGTTAGTCGATGCCGATCGCATGCACGGCGATGCCGATCGCATGCACGGCGAGGCCGGCGGAGAGGGCGGGGTCCGGCGCACGCCTGCTCGCCGCCGGGTCTTGCTGGCGCATGCGTGTATCGATGAGCATGCCCTTGATGATGCAGAGCAGGAAGCCGAGGAGATCGTCAGCAGGAATGTCCCGTCTGATCGACCCTTCCGCCAGTCCTTCGTCGATGAGCCGATGGATGACCTTTTCGAACTGCCGCGTGGACTGCTGCATGACCGGATGCATGCTTGCGTCGGAGGAGCCGAACAGCGTGCGTTCGAATTCGAGCATGAATGCGTCACGCATTTGCGGCGAGTGTTCGATAAGGGTGAGCAATTCTCGAATCAGGATTTCGATGCGTTGTATGGCGGGGAGGGGTCGCGCGCGGACATCCGCGACCACGGCGAGCACAGGTTCGAGACGCCGCTGCAGCAATTCCCGGATGATACCTTCCTTGCCGCCGAAATGCCAGTAAATCGCTCCCCGTGTCACATGCGCTTCCGCGGCGATGTCCTGCAACCGCGTCGCCTGTATCCCCTGACGGCTGAATACCGCCAGCGCCGCGTCCAGCAACGCGTCCTTCGTCCGTTCCGCTTCATCTTTCCGTCGTCGCATGAGGCCGATTCTTTATACATGCATGAATGTATGTAAATATACTGCAGCAGAAAGAGGAACGCAACCCGTTTGCCAGTTTCGTGCGGAACTGGTACGTTCAGATAATGAAGCCACGTATGGACGACCAAGACACCGAACAACGGGAACCGAAGCGGCCCCGCAGCGACGCACAGGTCCTGATTCCGGAGACAGTGGATCCGACACAGCCCTTTCTTCGCAATTTCATGGCTTTCGAGCAGGATTATTTCCTTCTCTCCCAGGCATTGTACGATCCGTTTCCGCGAAACCATGCCATCCTCAGGCACTGTTTCGGCATCCACTCCCGTGAACTGAACATGACACAGGTCGGAGCGTCATACAACGTTACCCGGGAACGCGTCAGGCAGATACGGGAGCGTTTACTCACGGACTTCCGGGCGATGCTTTCCGGTGCGGCGCTCCCGAGACCCCGACGCTGCTGTCCACGGGAATTTGTCAGCCAGTGCGTCGCATTTCACAATGAGGCGATCGCATGGCGGTGCATCATCCGGCCCGAAAGGCTGTTCGAATACGAGGCGAAACCGGATCCGCACATCCGTAGCTACTTGGATCTCCTCATGGAAACGCTGGGCTTCGCGCGCACCGCGATCCGCGGCGTGGAGCTGTACTACGATGCGGGAATGTTCAACCAGCAGACGCTGAAGGACACGATTTCCGTTGTCTTCCATGCGCTGAATGATGAACTCCACCCTGCGGACCCCTTTGCAATCGTGAGAAAGGTCGGGAAGGAGCGACCGGACGCGGGTCTGACCGGCGATGTCATCGTGAATATTCTCGAGGAACTTCCGTATATCGAATACGTCACCGTTCATGGGAAGCGCGGCTTCCAGCTGCGATTCGACCAACTCCCCAACGCCGGGGCAATGGGAGTGCGAGTGCTGCGGGACGAGCGGAAGACGATGTACTCCCGGGATATCGTGCGCGAAATCAACAATCGGCTCGCGGATTCCGATGCGGAGAAACATGTGAATGCAATGGCCCTGGCAGCGCAATTCACCAAATCCGTATTCGTGGAAGCGATCGGGAAAACGGGCCTGTGGGCTCTCGCCCAATGGGGAGTCAATACGGACTCCCTGATTGAACTCATGATCAAGGCACTGCGCGCTTGCCGGGAACCCATGTCTGTCGATGACCTCTGGATGGATGTCGCGAAGATGCGTCCGAATGCCAAGCGGGAGAGCGTGCGCTCTATGCTGCGATACAGTGAAGACCTCGTCCGTCTCGAATCAGGCAAGATCGCCCTTCGGGAATGGAATATCGACCGAAAGCAACTCCTGACGCCGTCCACCGCATCCGCGACCACCAAAAAACGTCCCTCCCGGCAGACGCGGGAGTAACACCCGCGGACCTGCGATCGATGCCGGGATGCATTGGAGCTTTATGGGGAGTTTGGTATTTTTCGTGCTGTGACAACGGCGCTCTTCCGCGATCAACCCCGGCGCCCCCCTTGCCCGGGCCCCGATCGTATTACGCTCCCGTAGCTCAGGTGGATAGAGCATCTGCCTTCTAAGTGGAACGAACAGTTAAACTCATCCGTCTACCTGTAGGGATTTACGGGGATTCTGATCAGTTTTCGTCCTCTGAAACCTCCGTTTTCTGGACACTCTGGGCCATCGTAGTGTGGCGTCTTCTGAACACGGTATCCTGCATTAACCCTCCATTGATACGAACGTCGCACCTTCGACCAAGAATTGGGAAACGGGTGCCAATTAGATCGTAAGTGGACATATATCGTCCACTTGTGTTATATTGCAAACCAGATATGGTACACAGAACGATCACGGAATTTGTGGATGACCTGCAGAAGCGGGCGAAATATACATTTACCCGCGAAGAAGCAGAGCGATCGCTTTCGTCGAACCGTGCGGCGCTTACGAAGGGGCTGCAACGACTTCAGTTAGCAGGCAGGGTCCAGAAGATCCGGCGCGGATTTTACGTTATTGTTCCTCTCGAGTATCAGACCGGCGGTATGGTACCTCCGGATTGGTTCGTCGATGATCTGATGGAGCATCTAGGGTGCCAGTACTATGTGGGGGTTCTCTCGGCGGCAGCACTGTTCGGTGCGAGCCATCAGCAGGTGCAGGAGTACCACATCATC
>JAGTUZ010000037.1 GCA_018224415.1 Bacteroidota bacterium
CGTATGGGACTTCCTGATCTTTTATTCATCTTTCCCACGCGCGTGCGTGTCCACGACCGGCGGACCAGCATGGTGACCACGTACAGACTGGACTGGTCGGATGACAAAGGCCTGCTCCCTCCCCTGTCCGGGAATCCCTTGTTCATGGAAGCTTCCGTCGGAGTTGGGACACCGGCCACAGCGGCAACCCTGGGCTTCACGCCGGAAGAGTACATGGAAGCCGTACGTCGCGTGCGGCAGTACATCCATGATGGCGATGTGTACCAGGTGAATCTTTCGCAGCGCTTCCGCTTCCCGTTCCCGGGCGACGCCTTCTCCCTCTGGCAAGCCCTTTTCGAGGCGAATCCCGCGCCGTTTTATGCATGGATCGACGCGGGCACGTTTCAGGTGCTGTCTGCTTCGATGGAGCGTTTCGTGCTCGTCGATGGCGACCGCATCGAGACGCGTCCGATCAAGGGCACGCGTCCACGCGGGAAAGACGACGAGGAGGACCGGCGGCTGGAGAACGAACTGCGGCACAGTGCCAAGGACGATGCAGAACTCTCCATGATCGTCGATCTCGAGCGCAACGACCTCGGTCGGATCTGCCTCCCGGGCAGCGTGCGTGTGGCCGGACACAAGCGCATCGAGCGCTACGCAAACGTGATGCATCTCGTCTCCGAGGTCGAGGGACGGTTGCGTCCCGGCACAGGGTTCGCCGCGATCTTCCGTGCGCTGTTCCCCGGAGGTTCCGTCACCGGCTGTCCGAAAATCCGGGCGATGGAGATCATCGATGGACTCGAGCCCGAGACGCGGCATGTGTACACGGGAGCAATCGGCTACGTGGCAAACGACGGACGTATGGATTTCAACATCGCCATTCGCACGGCGGTCGCCGTCGACGGGATCTGCCATCTCTCCGTTGGCGGCGGGGTGGTGTACGATTCCGACCCGCGCGAGGAATATCTCGAAACACTCGACAAAGGACGCACTTTCTTCGAATTGGCGGGCGTGCGTCTTGATTCCAACCAGCGCAATGATGCCAACCAGGGCATGGATTCAATCCTGCGTTTTGATTCCAACGAAAGGGACTGATATGATTGCAACCGTGTATTTCAACAACCTATTCATGGACGCCGCAGAGGCACGCGTATCGGCCTTCGACGCCGGTCTGCTTTACGGCGCGGGAGTGTTCGAAACCCTGCTCGCGCGACGCGGAGTCCCATTCTTTTTCGAAAGACATTATTCCCGACTTCGCAATAGCTGCGCGGAGCTGGGGGTGCACCTGCCGTTCGGACTGACGGCCCTGCAGAACATTGTGCTCGAAGTGCTGCGGCGCAACGAACTCAACGCCGTCGAAGCACGGGTCAAGGTGCTGGTCACACCCGGCAACACGGCCACACATTTCTCCCATCGCGACAGCACGATCCTCATTTCGGCCGAACCTTACCTGCGCCCGTCCCTGCGCATCCCGTGGAAACTGATCTGCGATGGCGCCGTCATGTCGACTCCGGCCTCGCGCATCAAGAGCAGCAGTTACTTCCCCTACCGCCTCGCCCTGCATGCGGCGCATGCACGTGGATATGACGATGCGATTCTACTGGATCGCAACGGCATGGCAAGCGAGACCTCCATCGCCTCGCTGCTGCTGTTCCGAGACGGCGGATTGATCCTGCCCGATTCCCCCGACGCCCTTCCCGGGATCACGCGTGGTGTGGTGGCAGAACAGGCGGAGGCCCGCGGCATGCCCGTCGAATGGCGCCCGGTGTCGCGGGACGAACTACTCGACGGATACGCGATCTGTGTCTGCAATGCGCTGCTCGGGCCCTTCCCGGTCGGAAGGATCAACGAAACCGATATCCCGGTGATGGACGAACCACTGCTGGAAACGCTGCGGAGGGACTGGGAAACTGCTGCCGTGCCGTAACCTCGCATCCGTCTCGGACGACAAGACGGAACGGGCGCTTCGTGAATGTCACAGCGCTCGCGTGATGACGGTTACGGCGATTGCATCATGACAACCCACTGTTTGTTCGGAAGTTGACAGGGGGCTATATTGCTCTGTTTACGAGCTGAATTCCATCGTTTCGCGGAGAAATTGTGTCATCTGAATTGATCGTATTTATTGTGCTGGCTGCGGTCTCCGTTCTCTCGGCCATACTCATGATCACCCGCGCCAACCCCGTTTCGAGCGCTCTTTTCCTGATCCTCAATTTCATCTCCCTGGCCGGCCTGTACCTGACACTGCACGCGCAGTTTGTGGCCATCATCCAGATTCTCGTCTACGCGGGCGCCATCATGGTGCTGGTGCTGTTTGTCATCATGTTGCTGAATCTTGAGGACGAAGCGCCTCTCCGCATGCAACTGACCAAGCGGCATTACGCCTCTGTGTTGTTCGCCCTACTGACGCTGGTGCTGCTCGTGCAGGCCATCGGCTGGTTGGGTGGCGACACGCTCGCCGGCATGCAGCAGCAGTCTCCTCGCGCGCTTGTCAACGGCACGGTCGAGCATATCGGCGACGTGCTGTTCACTGCGTATGTGTTCCCCTTCCTGCTGACGTCGATTCTGCTGCTCTCGGCGATGCTCGGCGCGGTGGTGCTGGCAAAGAAGCGTTTCCCCTGATCCCGTTTCCCCCTCCCTACCCGGGAGAACCCGAACCGACACGACGACACCAATAGCCTACGGCATATGATTCCAGTTCATTACTACCTGTTACTCAGCGCGGTCATGTTCATCACCGGTGTGGTGGGCGTGCTCACCCGCCGCAATGCGATCATCATCTTCATGTGCATCGAGCTGATGCTCAACTCGGTAAACCTCACCTTCGTGGCCTTCTCGTCGTACCTGGGCAACGAGGCGGGGCAGATGTTCGTGTTTTTTGTCATGGCTGTCGCGGCCGCCGAAGCGGCGGTCGGACTGGCGATTGTCATCGCGCTGTTCCGCAACCGGCAGACGGTCAACATTAACGAGGTCAACGTCCTCAAGTGGTGATGCCGCCCGCGGCGTAACGGCACGCCGGCATCCGCTCCCCAAACTGATTCAGTCCTTTAACGTGCTTCAGGATCCATGTACCAATACGTCGGACTCATCGTACTCTTCCCGCTGATCGGACTGCTCGTCAACGGGCTGTTCGGCCGGAAGATCAAAAGCGAATCCATCGTCGGCATCATCGGCAGCGGCGCGGTGGGCCTGTCCTTCCTCGTCGCGGCGGCCATCTTCATCGAGATGCTCGGCATGCCTGCGGAGGATCGCGCCCACACGGTGACGCTGTTCACCTGGATTGCCGCCGGTAGTCTTACGGTATCGGCCGCCTACCTGGTCGACCAGCTGTCCATCCTGATGACGCTTGTCGTCACCGGTGTCGGCTTCCTGATCCATGTGTACTCGATCGGGTACATGCACGGCGACCGCGGGTTCTGGCGCTTTTTCACCTACCTGAACCTGTTCATTTTCGCCATGCTCAACCTTGTGCTGGCGGACAACTATCTGCTGATGTTCCTTGGCTGGGAAGGCGTGGGCCTCTGCTCCTACCTTCTTATCGGGTTCTGGTACGACAAGAAGTTCGAAGGCGTAAAGATCACCTGGACGGGTGACGCGGCGAACAAGGCCTTCTGGGTGAACCGCATCGGCGACTTCGCGTTCATGATCGGCATGTTCCTCATCTTCCGTGAATTCGGTACCCTCACCTTCAACGAAGTGATGGGTGACGCCGGGACGCTTGCGGTCGGCAACGACACGGTGTTCTGGATCACGCTGCTGCTGTTTCTCGGCGCGACGGGAAAGTCCGCGCAGATCCCGCTGTTTGTCTGGCTGCCCGATGCGATGGCTGGTCCCACTCCGGTCAGCGCGCTGATCCACGCCGCGACGATGGTTACCGCCGGCGTGTATATGGTTGCACGCAATTCCGCGCTATACGCGCTGGCCCCCGACACGATGATGATCGTTGCCATCGGAGGCGCGATCACCGCGATCATGGCGGCGTCGATCGGCCTCGCGCAAAACGACATCAAAAAAGTGCTGGCCTATTCCACCGTCTCGCAGCTGGGATTCATGTTCCTCGCCCTCGGTGTCGGTGCCTACACTGCCGCCATATTCCATGTGATGACACATGCCTTCTTCAAGGCCTGTCTTTTCCTCGGTTCCGGATCGGTGATCCACGCCATGCACGAAGAGCAGGACATCCGCCACATGGGCGGCCTGAAGAAGATCATGCCCTACACGTATTGGACCTTCCTGATATCGAGTTTCGCCATCGCCGGCTTTCCTCCGCTTTCCGGTTTCTTTTCAAAGGATGAAATACTCTGGAAAGCCTTCGCCGACGGTTCCCCGGTGCTCTGGGTGATCGGCGCGACCGCCGCGCTGATGACAGCCTTCTACATGTTCCGCATGGTGACACTCACATTCGGGGGCGAACCGCGCTGGGCGAAGGACAAGCATCCGCACGAATCGCCGGCCAGCATGACCATCCCGCTGATCGTGCTCGCCGCGCTTGCGGTGGTCGGCGGTTTCGTGGGCGTGCCCGCGGTCCTCGGCGGCGGCAACGCCATCGAGCAGTGGCTGCACCCGTTGTTCGCGCAGGCCCATAACACACTCGCGCTGCCCGAGCATACCAACCATGCCACCGAGTACCTGCTTATGGCCATCAGCGTCGCCATTGCCGTGACGGGTTTCTGGTTCGGCCGTTCCGTCTATATGAAAAACCCGGAGGCCGACCGCAGCATCGCGGCAAGGACCGGCGTGCTCTATCGCCTTCTCGCCAACAAATACTACGTCGACAACGTCTACCACGCGGGACTCGTGACACCGATCGTCAAGACCAGTGACCGTTTCCTTTTCCGAATATTCGATGTCCGCATCATCGACGGCTTCGTCAACGGACTGGCGAGGACAACCGGCTGGGTCAGCTCCGTTCTCCGTTACATGCAGACCGGTGTCGTGCAGAACTACGCCGCGCTCATCGTCCTCGGTATCGTGGTCGTCCTCGGACTCCTCATTTTCAGCTGATAACAACGCGATGATCCCACACGTGCTCAACTACATCCTGTTTCTCCCGCTCATCGGCGCCGCAGCCGTACTGCTCGCGCGCCGCAGCGAGAACGCCGTCCGCTGGACCGGCCTGATCTTCTCCCTCCTCACCTTCGTGCTGTCGCTGGAGTTGTTTTTCGGGTACGATCCGCAAAATCCCGCGATGCAGTTCGTCGAGAAGATGAGCTGGATCCCGTCGCTGAACGTCAGCTATCATCTCGGTCTCGACGGCATCTCCATGCTGCTCGTGGTACTGTCCACCTTCCTGACACCCATCGTCCTGATCTCGTCATGGAAATCGATCGAGAAACAGGTCGCGCCCTACGTCGCGCTGATGCTGGTGCTCGAGACGGCGATGATCGGCGTGTTCGCCTCGCTGGACACGTTTCTTTTCTACGTGTTCTGGGAACTGATCCTCATCCCGATGTACTTCATCATCGGCATCTGGGGTGGCAAGGACAGGATTTACGCCACGGTGAAGTTCTTCATCTTCACCATGGTGGGTTCGCTGCTGATGCTCATCGCCATCATCTGGCTGGGCTATTACGCATCGACGCAGCCGGGCGGCGTGTTCACCACCGATCTGCTGCTGTTGATGGACATCGCGCCGACCATTCCGCTGGACATCCAGTCCTGGATGTTTGCCGCCTTCGCGCTGAGTTTCCTGATCAAGGTGCCGGCGTTCCCGCTGCACACTTGGCTGCCGGACGCGCATGTGCAGGCACCGACGGGTGGATCTGTGATCCTCGCCGGCGTGCTGCTGAAAATGGGTACCTACGGTCTCATCCGTTTCAATCTCCAGCTTTTCCCTGAGGCTTCCCTCGAATACGCCTCCGTGCTTTCCGTGCTCGGTGTTGTCGGCATTATCTACGGGGCGCTCGTTTCCATGGTGCAGAAGGACGTGAAAAAGCTCGTGGCCTACTCCTCGGTGAGCCACATGGGTTTCATCCTTCTGGGCATATTCGGCGTGACGGTTTCGGGCATGCAGGGCGGGCTCATCCAGATGCTCAACCACGGCCTGTCCACTGGCGCGCTGTTCCTTATCGTTGGCATGATATACGATCGGCGTCACACGCGTATGATCGAAGAGTTCGGCGGACTCGCCCGACAGATCCCGGTGTTTTCGACATTCTTCATGATCGTCACACTGTCATCAATCGGCCTTCCCGGACTCAACGGTTTTGTCGGTGAATTCCTGATTCTCATCGGCTCCTTCGAATCCACTGTTCTGGGATCCATCTGGTATGTCGTGTTCGCGGCGACCGGTGTGGTGTTCGCGGCCGTGTACATGCTGTGGATGTACCAGCGGATGGTGTTCGGGGTCTCGAGGAATCCGGAGAACGAAAAGCTCGTCGACCTCTCGGCGCGCGAGATCGGACTCTTGCTCCCGATCGTGCTGTTCATCTTTTGGATCGGCGTCTACCCCGGCACGTTCCTCTCCAAATCGGAGTCGACGGTGCAGCGGGTGGTCGAAAAGCTCGAGCAGGTGCAGAAGGGTGAAGCAATCACAACCACTGTACCCAAACCGTAATGACCAGGAGTTTTCGTTGAAATTCCTTCATCGTCCTGTCAGGGCGTGCCTCGGCATACTCACGGCTCTGGTGCTGTTCACGTCCGACGCTTTCGCGTCGGCTGGGGAGGCGGCGCATATTATCGAGCCGGATCCCTTGATGATCATTCCCTTTGTTGTCCTCCTCCTCGCGATCGCCTTGATGCCTTTCATCGCGAAGCACTGGTGGGAACATTATTTTCCCCACGTGTCCATCGGCCTGGGACTGATCACCATTGTCTACTACGTCTTTTTCCTGCACAACCCGGTGCGCATGCTGCATTCGGGCATCGAGTATTTCAGTTTCATCTGCCTGGTGGGTTCGCTGTTCGTGGTGGCCGGCGGCATGCATATCAACCTGAAGGGCTACGCCTCGCCGTTCAAGAACATGATCATTCTCGCGGTCGGCGCGGTCGCGGCAAACATCGTTGGGACCACCGGCGCGTCGATGATTCTCATCCGGCCGTACATGCGCAACAACAAGAGCAGGCTGCATGCCTACCACATCGTGTTCTTCATCTTTATCGTCAGCAACATCGGCGGGGCCCTGACTCCGATCGGAGATCCTCCCCTCTTTCTCGGTTATCTGAAAGGCATCCCGTTTTTCTGGGTGATGGAGAATGTCTGGCACATCTGGCTGCTGACCATGGGCATCATTCTCGGCGTGTTCATTGCGGTCGATACGTATTTCTACCGGAAGATGCCGGAAGAGGTGCGCGAGTTGCAGGCCGCGGTCGATGATGTGACCAAGCTGCAGGGCATGCACAACATCGGTTTCCTGCTGGCAATCCTCGTTGCCGTCTTCATCCAGGATCCGCCGTTCGTGCGCGAGTTCATCATGATCGCCGCCGCCGCCGGATCGTATTACACAACGAAAAAGCCCGTGCATCAGGCCAACAATTTCACCTTCTTCCCGATCAAGGAAGTGGGTTTTCTTTTTCTCGGTCTGTTCGCGACGATGGTGCCCGCGCTTGACTGGCTCGAACTGAACGCCATGGCGCTCGGCATCACGCAACCCGGGCAGTTCTACTGGGGCACAGGCATCCTGTCGAGCTTCCTGGACAATGCGCCGACGTATCTGAACTTCCTCAGCGCCCAGATCGGCCTGCTGGTGCGTCCCGAACTCGTGCAGCAGGTGCAGGAAGTGGTTGCCAACGGCGCCCTGCAGGCCCCGAATTTTGCACAGTACTCGCAGGAAGTGCGCACGACGGTCGAGACGCTTGCGCACTACCATGCCGGCATGGTCGCGGTGGGCAACGTGCCGGTCGACGACATCAACGTTTCCTACTTGATCAGCATGCAGCCGCTGTACGTGATGGCGATCAGCGTCGCCGCGGTATTCTTCGGCGCCATGACCTATATCGGCAATGCGCCGAATTTCATGGTCAAGGCCATCGCCGAGCAGGAGGGCGCAATAATGCCATCGTTCTTCGGCTATCTGCTGCGTTTCGCCATCCCGATCCTGCTGCCGATCTTCCTGCTTGTCTGGCTGCTGTATTTCACCTGACACCGGAAGAGAGACAGACACGGAATATTCCAGGACCACAGTGAGTTTCCAGGCCATACGATGAACCAACTGCTTACCGACACACTGAATATCGCCCCCATTGCGGGCACGATCGTGCTCTCGCTGATCGTGATCATGATCAACGCGCTGAAGAAGAAGCCGTTTCAGGCCGAGTACTGGGTTTCCGTGCTCGGCATCGCGGCCAACATCGCACTGGCGGTGTGGACCTTCCCGGTGCGTGGTACGGCCTTCGAGGGCATGGTCCTGACCGGGGGCTTCGCAAGTCTGACCTCCGTGATTTTCCTCGTCTCGGCGGGCATCACGATCATACTCTCGAGAGACTACATCGAAAAAATCGGCCTGGCCCACGGCGAATTCTATCATCTGATCCTCATGGCCACGGTAGGAATGATGACATTCGCGGCAGGGACGGACCTGGTAGTGACGTTCATCGGCCTGGAACTCATGTCGGTCAGCCTGTATGCCCTCGCCGGCTTCTCACGCCGCGTGGCGAAGGCCAATGAAGCCGCGCTGAAGTATTTCCTGCTGGGCGCCTTCGCGTCGGGCTTCTTCCTCTACGGCATCGCGCTGATCTACGGAATGACGGGCTCAACCAACCTCCTCGTGATTGCGCAGAACATCGCCGCCTACAAAGCCGAGCCGCTGTTCCTCGTCGGTGCGGGCCTGCTGCTCGTCGGCTTCGCCTTCAAGGTTGGCGCCGTGCCCTTCCACATGTGGGTACCGGACGTGTACGAAGGTTCGCCGACCATGGTGTCGGCCTTCATGTCCACTGGCGCGAAAGCGTCCGCCTTTGCCGCACTGCTCCTGGTGTTCACCGCGACCTTCGACTTCGATCACGCAAGCATGAACACCGTCCTCGCCATACTGGCGGTTGCGTCGATGCTCGTCGGCAACATCGTTGCCATTGCACAGAGTAACGTCAAGCGCATGCTCGCCTACTCGAGCATCGCGCATGCCGGGTACATGCTGATCGGAATCACTGCCGGCGGTGAAGTCAGTATGGCAGGCGTCCTGTTCTACCTGATCTCTTACGTGTTCACCAATCTCGGTGCCTTCGGCATCATCTCGATGATCGAGAACGCCGAACAGCAGGGCACCGACCTCGAAAACTTCCGCGGCCTCTATTACCGGCGTCCCCTGCACGCGGTACTCATGGGCGTGTTCATGTTCTCGCTCATCGGCATTCCACCGCTCGCGGGCTTCTTCGGCAAGTATTACATTTTCATTGCAGCCATCGAAAAAGGCTACACCTGGCTGACCATCGTGGGCGTGGTCACGAGCATGATCTCGGTGTATTACTATCTCCGCGTCGTTGTGCTCATGTTCTTCCAGACCTCCGAGGAAACGACACGCCCGGCCGTCGCCATCGACGGCACCGTGGCGCTGCTGATTTCCGCCTTCGGTGTCCTGATCGTCGGACTCTTCCCGTCGATCGTGCTGGACTGGATGGGCGGCCTGTTCTGAACGTAAGGGGTACGCCCCCGCGGCGTCCCTCTCCCTCTTCCGCGACCGCACGGTCGCGACATCCGGCATACAATCATGCTTCCTGTCTACACATCGGATGAAATGCATCGCTGCGACACCGCGGCGATTGAACGTTACGGCATTCCCGGAATCGTGCTGATGGAAAACGCCGCGCGCGGCACCGTGGACGTCGCCGAACGAGTGTTCGGTCCGGTCGACGGCCAGTGGATCGTACTGCTCTGCGGCAAGGGCAACAACGGCGGCGACGGCTTCGCCATGGCGCGGCATCTGGTCAACCGCGGAGCGAAGGTGGATGTACTGACGCTTGGCCCCGACAGCGCCTCCACGGGAGACGCAGCTGCGAATCTCGCCATGCTGCGCACGATGGAGAAGGAAACAAGCTGCCTGCACGTGCGACTGCTCAGCAGCAGCGCGCAGGTCGAGGAGCTTCTCCACCGCCAGCCCGCCTGGGTGGCCGACGCCATGCTCGGCACCGGACTGTCTTCTCCCGTCAAGGGCGAGATCGCCGAATTGATCGAGGTACTCAACGCGTCATCCGTCCCCGTGCTGGCGGTGGACATTCCGACCGGCATCAATGCCGACACCGGCGATGTGATGGGCCTGGCCGTGGAGGCCACGCACACGGCGACCATGGGTGGACTCAAACGCGGTCTACTGTTTCGCGCGGGACGTGAGCATACCGGGGACGTAGATATCATCGACATCGGCATGCCGAAGAAGGGCTTTGCACTCGAAGCGACCAATACGTTCCAGCTCGACGCAGGGGAAATCGAGCGCCGGCTGCCACGTCGTCGGCTCGACGTGCACAAGTACCAACTGGGAAGCGTGTTTGTCCTTGCCGGGTCGCTCGGCCTGACGGGCGCGGCCGCCATGGTATCCGAAGCGGCCCTGCGCAGCGGCGCAGGCATCGTGTTCCTCGGCATCCCTGCCAGTCTCAATGCCATCATGGAAACCAAACTTACCGAGATCATGACGCTGCCGTTCAGGGAAACAGACGCCGGAAGTCTCGGGCTGAACGATTACGACGCCATCCTCGAGCGCGTCAATACGGCCTCCGTCAGTGTCGTCGGACCGGGCATATCACGACATTACGAGACTCAGAACCTTATCCGTCGCCTTGTCGAACATGCGCAGGGGCCGTTGCTGCTGGATGCGGACGCGCTCTTCGCGCTTGTCGGACACCTGCATATCCTCCAACAGTCGCAGGCCGACATCACGCTCACGCCACATATGGGTGAGTTCGCACGACTCGTGGGCCAGTCGAAGGAGGACATCGACACCAAGCGCATCGACATCGCGCAGACCTTCGCCGTGGAGTTCGGTGTCACGCTGGTGCTCAAGGGCGCGCCGACCGTGGTCGCCACGCGGGAGGGTGAGGTGTTCATCAATCCCACAGGCAACCCCGGCATGGCCACTGCGGGCGCGGGCGACGTACTGTCGGGCATCGTTGCCGGATTTGCGGCACAGGGTGCGGACAGCAGGGAAGCGGCCTGCTGCGGCGTTTACCTGCACGGACTCGCGGGCGACCATGCGAAAACCACCGTCGGCGAATACGGGCTGATCGCAACCGATATCATCCGCTCCTTCGCCGAGGTGCTCAAGGACGTGGCGCTTCGTCCTCCCCGCCGCGATTCCTGACCGCGCGGCCGCTGGTATCCGAAATGAGCACAGACAGTCCATCACCTCCTCCCGAGGAACGTCCTATTCCTCCCTCCGAGGAGCATGCTTCCCTTCCCCCCGACGGACAGCACCGCGCCAGGCGGACGCGACTAATCGCATCTCTGCCGGCATCGTTGTGGTTCCTGCTCATCATGGTCCTGCTTTCGCTGCCGGGGGAATCCTTCCCCACTATGCAGTTCTGGAAACCCGACAAGATCGTCCACATCCTGCTCTTTGGCACACAGGCCGTATTGCTGTATATCGCGCTGTCGCTGCCGCGCCCGACCTCTCCGCAGGGGATGCGTCCCTTGCGCTTCGCCGCGCTGGCGACCGTGTCCTTCGGCGTACTGAGCGAAGGCTACCAGGCCGTTTTCACCAACCGTGCCGCCGATCCCTTCGACATGCTGGCAAACGCCGTCGGCGTCGCGCTATTCCTCTTTATCATGCGAATGATCGGCACATCACGCATGCTCTCATTCACGCGCAGGCTCCTGCGATTTCCGGCATCCCCTCCTTCCGTGTAAAAATAATTTAGATCAAGTCTTGACAAGCAGTCCCATGGAAGGTATATTGAATCACCTTTCCGAGAGACCTCTACGCATTGATAAAAAAAACCGCCCTGCACAGGCGGTTTTTTTATTTGTCACACAGTCACAAAGCAGTCTGAATCACTGCTTCCACTGTTGTGCCTTCTAACCGTGGCGGATGGTAAGCATGTCGCCGTCCTGGACGACATACTCCTTCCCTTCCAGCCGCCAATGCCCATGGTCCTTGCAGGCCTGGATGGAGCCGTGTTCGAGGAATTTCTCGAAGTGCACAACTTCGGCGCGGATAAATCTGTTCATCAGGTCGGTGTGGATGGCGCCGGCGGCTTCCTGCGCGGGAGTATCACGTCGGATGGTCCAGGCCCGGCATTCATCCTCTCCGAAGGTGAGGAAGGAAATCAGTCCGAGCATATCGTATGCCGCGCGGATAATGCGTGTGAGCGCGGATTCGGCGATGCCATAGTCCTTCATGAACTCCGCGGCGTCCGCATCCTCCATCTGTGCGAGTTCCATTTCAATTTTCCCGAAGAAGGCATCAACGACGATGCCCTTGTCTGCGTATTGCTCCTGCAGTTCGGCAACCATGCGATCGCGATCCGCGACGGCGCTGTCTTCGAGATTCAGCACCACGAGCGTCGGCTTGAGCGTGAGGAACTGATAGCCCTTGATGAGCGCAGCATCGTGAGGATCGAGTTTCAACGTGCGCAGCGGCTGTTCCGATTCGAGCCGTTCCTGGAATTTCTCGAGCAGCACGAGTTCCCGTTTCAGTTTATCGTCCTGCACCTTGTGCACCTGCTTGCGCAACTTCTCGATGCGGTTTTCGATCATTGCGAGATCGCTCAGCAGGAATTCCGTTTCGAGAATGGCCACGTCGCGCGCGGGATCGATGCTGCCTTCGGGATGCGGATACAGCGGATCGTCGAAGGCGCGCACAACAAACATGAGCGCGTCGTTGGTTTTCACTCCGCCGAGGAAGGCGCCGGTGAACTGTGTCGACGTATGATCGCCTTTCTTGAGGCCAACCACGTCAACGAATTCGATGGAGGTATACACAAGTTTCTTCGGCTGGAAGATCTCGCCGAGTTTGTCCACGCGTGCATCCGGCACCTTCACCATAGCGGTGTTGGTCTGCTGGCGTGCGAGCGTCGCCTCGTCGATGTGTGTGCGCGTCATGGTCTGGAATAGTGTGGATTTGCCACTGAAGGGGAGGCCGACAAGTCCGATCTGCATGGGGATTCAAATGCGATGTGAATGAGGCACAAAGTATAAAGATAGCACAGGGGGAACACGGATGAAACGGATTGGTCGGGATTTCCACGACCCAGGATTTCCACGACCCTGCCCCGGACGCGCGTTGGGGCTGTGGGTATATGACAGCGTCCCGTCCGCCGGAGCGAACGGGACGCTGTATTCCGGATGGAATGGTCGGATTTACTTGATCTGCGATTTGACCCAGTCCGTGGGGACGGACTTCGGACGTGTGATCGGCAGCTGGTAGGCGCGGGCGACCACGGCCTGCGAGGTGATGCCGAGGGCGCGGCTGACGGAGAAGAGCACCGTGTAGTAGTCGAACTCGGTCAGACCGTAGTGGTAGAGCAGTGCGCCCGAACCGGCGTCGACGTTCGGCCACGGATCGGCAATCTTCTGGATCTGGCGCAGGACGCCCGGCACGACGTCGAACACGTTCGAGACGGTCTCGAACACCGGGTCACCGGCGCAGTACTCCTTGCCGAAGGCGAGGAATGCATCGAAGCGCGGGTCGGTGATGCGCAGCACGGCGTGGCCGTAACCGGGGATGACCTTTCCGGACTCGAGCGTCTCCCAGGAGAATTTCTCCAGCGCTTCCTTCGACGGCGCGCCGCCGAATTTCTCGTTGACTTCGATGATCCACTTGAGGCATTCCTGGTTGGCGAGGCCGTGTAGCGGACCCGCGAGTCCGTTGAGTCCGGCCGACAGCGAGTAGTACAGATCCGAGAGCGCCGAGTTGACCGTAGCCGCGGAGAAGGCGCTGACGTTGCCGCCTTCATGATCGCTGTGCAGCACGAGGTACAGGCGCATCAGCTTGGTGAACTCGCCGTTCGGATCGTCGAGGCCAAGCATGTGCACGTAGTTCTGCGCCCAATCGAGGTCATGGTTCGGCGCAATGGGATCACCCTTGCCGAAACGCTTGCGGTAGATCCACGCGGCGATTTCCGGCAGCTTGGCGACAATGGCAATGGCGTCGGCCAGCGTGGCATCCCAGTACTCATCCTTTGTCATGCCTTCGTTGTAGCGGCGCGCGAACACCGACTCCTTCTGCATGACGAGAATCGCGGTGTTGAACATGGCCATCGGATGCGAGTCGGCGGGCATGGCGCCCAGCACGTCCCATACATACGACGGCACGGTGGCATTGGCCTTGAGCTGGGCCTGAAGGTCGGCGAGTGCTTCGGCGTCGGGCAGCTGTCCGGACAGCAGGAGGTAGAAAATTTCTTCGGGCAGCTTTTCGGTGAGCTCTTTGAGCTCGGTGCCGCGGATGATGAGACCTTTGTCCGGCGGAACAACCGACGTGTCACAAACGAGACCCTTCACGCCGCGCATGCCGCCGAATACCTGCTTGATGGTGACCTGGGAAATCACCGTGTCACCGTGCTCCTTTACCAGCTTCTTGATTTCATCGCGCTGGGGAGCATACATTGCAGCAAGTTTTTCCTGGAGTATGGGCATACGTCCTTCCTTGTAAGTTGAAATAGGGGATATGTGGGTTAGAGGCGATCGATAAGAAAGTATCAAATCGGCAACTAAAATGCCAGCAGTTTCAGGAAAAAAATGTTATTCCGGTCTCAAACGCGTTAGATCACAGGACCGCACGCAAAATCAAAGGTTCGCGCGCAAAATCGTTTGGGGATTTGGCGATGGTCATTTATTCTCGGCAATGCATTTCGTATATTCCCGTGTAATCCTCCTATTGCTGAAGGGAGCGTCAATCGCCTGCGGACGATGCAGCGCTGCTCTTCCCCAATCGAAGCTTCACAGGTGACAAAATGTTTGAAGATCAGGACGAAATCGTGCGTGTTGCTGTCGCTGTCCTCAGAGACGGCGACAAGGTGCTGATCTGCCAGCGCGGGATCAACCATCGCTACGGACTCAAATGGGAGTTCCCCGGTGGGAAACCACTTCCAGGAGAACCTCTGCGCGAGTGCCTGGAACGCGAGCTCTGGGAGGAGCTCGACATCGAACCCCTGCGGCCCAAGGAGCTGAAGACCATTCAGGTCACCTACAGTGACGGCGGGAATTTCCTCATCACCTTTTTCGAGGTGAACGAGTACAACGGGGACATCCGCAACAAGGTGTTCGAAAGCACCAAGTGGGTCACCGTGCCCGAGGTGGACGACTTTGAGATGCTCGAGGGCTCCGTTCCGATTCTGCCCTACCTGAAATGAACCGGCCGGCGGACATCCGTATTCCCGCTCCCGAACTCCCATTCCGACGCAGACTGCACCGCTCCCTTCTCAAGTGGTATCGCCGCGAGGGACGCGAACTCCCCTGGCGGGAAAACGACGATGCCTACGCGATCATGGTCAGTGAATTCATGCTCCAGCAGACGCAGGTGGCGCGGGTGCGCGAACACCTTCCCCGCTGGCTCGAACGCTTCCCGTCGATCCGCGTGCTCGCAACCGCCTCCCGACGCGATGTGATTCTGGCCTGGTCGGGCATGGGCTACAATCGCCGGGCATTGCACCTACTCGCCGCGGCGCAGGTCATCAACCGTGAGTATGGCGGAGACATTCCCGACGACCCCGCACTGCTCCAGAAACTGCCGGGTTTCGGTCCCTACACCGCGCATGCGGTCGCCTGTTTCGGGTTTCGCCGCCGGCTCGCGATGGTCGACGTCAACATCCGTCGTGTGCTCTCACGCGTATGCGGCGACATGGAAACCGTAAACCTCATGCTGCCCGAACGCGAGGCCTGGGAACTCGCCGCCGCCCTCCTGCCCCAACGCGCCTTCTATGACTGGAACCAAGCCCTGATGGATCTCGGCGCCCTGGTCTGTACCGCACGCAGACCGCGCTGCGGGGATTGTCCGCTCTCGACTCTCTGCGCATCCGCACATCGCCTCCAAGACACCACAGATCGCTCGCACGCCACAGATCGCTCGCACGCCTCGGATCCGGTACACGTCGGCATGGTACGCGAAGTGCCGCGCCGCATCTATCGTGGCCGGCTCATCGAATTCCTGCGCGGTCGTCGTGGACACTGCGCTCCTGCTGATGTCGCGCATCTGCACCTGTTCGGAACCGGCAAC
>JAGTUZ010000038.1 GCA_018224415.1 Bacteroidota bacterium
ATGAAGTCGCTCCGCCGGGATTCCGTCCACCGGGTCCTCCCGAGCTGAAGCCGTTGCCTCCCTTCCATCCATTCTGAATGCTGTAGCAGAAGCTTCCGCCGCCGCCGCCGCCGCCTGGACCGCCATCCGATCCCTGCGCGGATACGTCGAGAATGGACGCGCCCGTCCCGACGACATCGCCCAATGAAAGCAGCGAGAACGGAAGAAAGCCCTGGTTGCCGTCGGTCTCCGGATCGCAGTCGGTGGTCGAAACACGCACACGCGCATTCTCCATCGACAGTCGTTCGACAATCATCGCACCGCGCGGCGAGCGGAGGCCGTACACCCCGTCGCCCAGCGTTACGTCGCCGCGCAGCACCGGAACCCTCGTGGGTTGCACAATGCGAAACAGCACGGTGTCGCCCGGAATGCCGTTGCGAATGAAGCAAAGCGGAATGGTGTATTCGTCTCCTGCGTCCCGCCAGTCCGGCGAGGACGGCATGAGATAGGGCATGACGAAGATCTGCATGGAAAACATCCGGCCGCCCCAGCCGACGATCACTGGACCGATCTTGACCTTGTGTGTATCGGCCGGACGCACGCAGGCGACGCGCATCAGGTCCCCCGCATTGTTGAGATGGAGCCCGTCCTGTCCGAAATTACCGAACGCGTCTGCCGGTCCGATGCCCTCGACATAGGTTGTCAGGCCGGGTGATCCGATATCGGGGAGAATGTACG
Source organism: Bacteroidota bacterium (assembly GCA_018224415.1). GTDB lineage: Bacteria > Bacteroidota > Ignavibacteria > SZUA-365 > SZUA-365 > SZUA-365. Next base: position 718 of record JAGTUZ010000038.1, read on the forward strand.
AGATTCGCTGCGCCGCGGCAGGTTGCAACAACAGCAACAGCAGGGCGGCGATGCGAATGAGGAACGGAATGGAATTCCACTGATTCACCATGGCAGCACCATCATTCCTTCATTGCCGATCCTGTATTCGGATATTTCATAGGTGCATCGGCGAGGACCAGGCCCTCGATCGCGAGGAAGCCGCAACGCAGCAATGGCGCCGCCGGCGGCGGCGTGCTGCCTTCGGGCCAGCGGATCGCATCCGGCCAGCGTAGCGGGTGCCGACCGGGATTGCGCACGATGACGGTGAGATGCTGACCGGGAAGATGGTTGCGGAACAGGAGACGCGAGGGACCGACGAGCTTCAGGTCGATAACATTCGAATGTTTCCAGTCGATCACGATGTCGCCTTCCGCGCGCAGCACGGCCGCCTCCGAGACGATGCGGCGCTGCGTCCGCAACTGTCCGGCGATGCTCACGGTCGTGAAATCCGGCGAGCGGTCCAGTGCGAAGTCCACCTGTGGGCTGTCGCCACCGGCATCCGCGCCGCCGTGATGGAAGGTGAAATGATCGTAGGCCCAGCTCATGGACACGCCCTGTCCGTCATTCCGGTCAATCGCCGTTTTCATGCGACGGACAAAGGCGCCGCGCGCGGTGCGGACATCGAGGTTGTGTTCGAACCAGCCGTGGTAGTCGTTTTCGAAATTCAACCACATGCCGGCGGTCGCCGTATCGAGTCCCAGCGGATTCCAGCCGAGATAGCTCACATCGTTCGCCGTCCCACGCTCCCCTTCCCCGTCGTACCGTCGCAGGAAGAAGCCGAAAGACGGCGTCTCACCTGCGGCTGGCGAGAATAGGAGCGGGTAGCGGTTTTGCATGCGCAACTGCCGCAGGCCGGATGATGTGTCATCCCCGGTCTGCTGACCGTGAATATTGCCGGCCCCGAACAGGATGAGCACAAGAACGGCGGCGAAGCGGCGGGAAGACATTTATTGAATCCTGATCGTGCATGGGGAAAGCAGATAGATCCAGTACCCCCGTCCCGGCCGTATTTCCGTTGGCGTCTGGTAGGCGCCGCCGACGTATTCGTACATCGTTCCGGGTAGTATCGCTCCGGGCGGCGTCGTCGTGACCTGGCTCGCCGGTACCGTTCTGCTGATGGACCCGAGGAGAAACCAGCGTCCGCCATCGGGGACGTCGACCTGTACCGACGTTAGCGCCTGTCCCGACAGGAAGGATGAGGCGGGCGAAGTGAAATACGCCCAGTATCCGTGGCCGTTGACCAGTGTCGATGCCGCCTGGTACGCGTTTGTGGCAAACGACCAGAGCGTGCCGCCCAGGGCCTGCGGGAACCAGAGCGAGGGATACGGACGCGCGGTTTGGAAGGGCAGCGAGACGATGTTCCAGCCGGGCTCGTACGGAACGACGAAGGGACGGTCGTAGCGTCCGAAGCGGGCGGAGGGTCGTCCGCCCGCGAGCGTGAAGACTCCGCACACGATCACGCCGCTGTCACTGGTGGCGATGGCATGGATCGTCGAGTCGGTGCCTGTGCCGGACGAAAGCCAGAGCGCACCGTTCCAGAATGCCAGGTTGCGTGATGCTGCGCCACTGGCGGACTGGAAATCCCCGGCAACGGCGAGCAGCGAATCATGGCGCGTCAGGGCGAGCACAGGACCGTCGACGCTGCTGCCGAAGGCGTTCCATCCGCTGCCGCTCCATGCGGCAATGAACGCATGGCTCTGGCCATTGAGTATGGTGAAACGACCTCCGACATAGAGGAGGGTGTCCGCAGGACACAGCGCCTGGATGATGCCGTTTGTGTTGCTGCTCAGTGAGGTCCACGATGTGCCGTTCCACCGGGCGATGTTCTGCGCAGGCGAACCGCCGGCATACGAGAAGGAACCCGCGGCGTAGAGCGTGCTCTGGAACGACGCGAGGGCGAAGACGCGACCGTTGGTTCCGCTTCCCACTGCCGCCCAAGCGCTGCCACTCCACCGCGCCACATGATTCGCCGTGCCTCCACCGGCCAGCGTGAAAAGGCCTCCGGCGTATAGGTCGCCGTTGTGGACGGTGAATGCATCCACAGCGTTGTCCATGCCACCACTCATCGCCGCCCAGCCGCTGCCGTTCCACGCCGCCACTCGGTTCACCGCGGCACTTCCTGTCTGGGTGAACACCCCGCCTGCATGGAGGAATCCGTTGTGAACCTGCAGCGCGAAGACACTGGAGTTGAAACCCTGGCCCAGCGCATGCCAGCGTGTGCCGTCCCACCGGGCAACACGGAGCGCCGGGATGCCCCCGACGGAGGTGAAGTCCCCACCGACGAAGATCGACGTATCGGTCACGGCGATCGCGCGGATGGCGCCGTCCGCGCCGAGACCGAGCGGCTGCCAGGATCCGGATTTCAGGATCGTGATACCCGGAGTGTCGAAGGCTCCCGCCGAGGCGAAGCCGCCTCCCATGACCAGCGTGCTGCTATCCGGGGCGAGCGCATGCACCGTCCCATTTGCGCCACCGTCGACGGCGGACCATGAGCTGCCGTTCCACCGGGCGACGCGCGAGACGTTGCTTCCACCTGCCGCGGTAAATAAACCACCGGCGATCAGGTCGCCCTGGAAGTCCGCCAGCGCGTACACTTCCGCATTCGTTCCTCCCGCGTGTTCCTGCCAGAAGCTGCCATTCCATGCGGCGAGGTAGCGCGCCCCGGAAAGCGGAGAGATATAGAACGATCCGCCCGCGATGAGC
>JAGTUZ010000039.1 GCA_018224415.1 Bacteroidota bacterium
ACACCGGAGAATGGAAAGTGCTGTTCAAGCAGATCGCCGGCTTCGTGGCGAGGCGCATCGTCGCGCCGGTGGAAATCGGCGACAGTGCGGTGGTCGGCGAGCGCTTTGGCATGATCAAGTTCGGCTCCCGCGTCGATGTACTGATGCCGATCGAGGCGGAAGTGCTGGTGGAAATGGACCAGCACGTCGTGGCGGGGGAAACCGTTCTCGCCGTCGTGAAGAAGAAGTAACCGTCCGGCCGTGTCCGTCGTCGCTCACGCGCGGACCGGTGGCACATATCCGTCCAACAACGCGGTGCCTCCTTGCGAATTCACCTCAGCCGGTCGATCGTTCCCAACCTGTTCACGGTCCTGAATATTTTTTTCGGGTTCATGAGCATCGTCTCCGCCTCGCAGGAGCAGTTCGTTCCCGCGCTGTGGTACATCGTGCTGTCGGCCTTGTGCGACTCGCTTGATGGACTGATGGCACGACTGACGAATTCGGCCAGCGAATTCGGCGTTGAACTCGATTCGCTGGCGGATGTGGTGGGTTTCGGTGTGGCGCCATCGTACCTGGTGTACGCCCTGGTGCTGCATACCTTCGGTACGCTGGGCGTCCTCGTTGCTGTCACGCCGCTGATCATGGGCGCCCTCCGGCTGGCGCGTTTCAACGTGCAGCTTGTCGGATTTTCGAAAGACCACTTCACCGGCATGCCCATTCCGCTGTCGGCGCTCACCCTGATTTCCTTCGTGCTGTTTTTTGGTCCGGAAGCGATACGCGCCGACGTCACCCTGCAGTACGCGCTCATCGGACTCACGGCCGGTTGCGGCGCGCTGATGATCAGCACCGTTCCGTATCCGGTTGTCCCGAAACTCACGCCGCGAGGCTTTCGCGAACACCCGGTGAAGATGACGCTGTTCCTCCTTGCCGCCCTCGTGGCGGTGCTCTCACGCGGCGAATACCTGTTCCCGGTGCTCCTCCTGCTTATCGTCAGCGGACCGCTGTTCTCTGCAGGACGCAAGATGCGCGGCGTCGTGCGGGGACGGGCCCTCGACCGCGATGACGGGTCCGTCGCGGACGATCAGGAAGGCGAGGATGAGTCAACCGAGACCTCCGCGAAGACAACCATCGATTCGTCAACATAAAGGTACAGCATGTTCAAGGCGATCATTACCGTCAAACTCCGACCTTCCATCCTCGATCCCGAGGGCAAGGCCATCGAGCACGCGCTGCAGTCGCTCGACTACACCGCGCTCTCGTGCGTGCGTATCGGCAAGCGCATCGAGCTGCAGGTGGACCTCGACGATCGTGCCGCTGCCGAAGCGGCGGTGGACGAGGCCTGCCGCAAACTGCTGGCCAACACGGTCATGGAAGACTACACATTCGAACTGCAGAAAGCGTAGGGGGACGCATGAGCAAGGTGAAATTCGGCGTTGTTGTCTTCCCGGGTTCCAATTGCGACCATGACGCCTATCATGCGGTAAAACATGTGCTGGGCAGCCAGGCGGAATTTCTCTGGCACAAGGAAGGCGATATCGGCGGGGCGGATGTGATCATCCTTCCCGGCGGCTTTTCCTACGGCGACTACCTGCGCTGTGGCGCCATCTCGCGGTTTTCCCCGATCATGAAGGAAGTCGTATCGCACGCACAGCGCGGCGGACATGTGATCGGCATCTGCAACGGCTTCCAGATTCTTTCCGAATCCGGACTGCTGCCGGGCGCGCTGCTGCGCAATCAATCGCTGAACTTTGTCTGTCGTCATGTGCATCTGCGTGTGGAAAACGCCACGACGGCGTTCACCAATCAATACGCGTCCGGCCAGGTCATCGAGATTCCCGTTGCCCATGGAGAAGGAAATTTCTATACTGACCTCGATACGCTCGCCGAGATCGAAGATAACGGCCTTGTTGCCTTCCGCTACGCGGAACGTGATGGTACGATCACCGACGAGGCAAATCCCAACGGCTCGCTCAATAATATCGCGGGCATCATCAATCGCGAAGGTAACGTGCTCGGCATGATGCCGCATCCGGAACGCGTGGTCGAGCAGTTGCTCGGCAGCGACGACGGAATCGGCGTCTTCGCATCCCTGATCAACGCAATTTCTGGCGACGTGACCATTCCGGGCGTCGCGGTTCTTCCATAGGAGGTCACCATGTTCGGCAATATCGGTGGATGGGAAATTCTCATCATTGTCCTGTTGATTATCATCTTCTTCGGCGCGAAAAAAATTCCCGAACTCGCTCAGGGTCTTGGCAAGGGCATGAAGGAATTCCGCAAGGCGGCACGCGACATCCAGGAAGACATCAGTCTCGAGGACAAGAAACAAGACGACAAGAAATAGGGAGTGAGCCAGCGACCAGCGCCCACCGTGCGACTCTTCGCCGACTTCGATGGTACGGTGTCGCCCACGGACATAGGCGACGCCCTGTTGCGGCAATTCTGCGGAGAGAGGCACTATCATGCCGTCCTGGCCGATTGGCATGCGGGACGGCTGTCCGCACCGCAGTGCTACCACCAACTGTTCGACGCCATCCCCACGCTGACGCCCCCCATGCTTGATGACTTTCTCGCCGCATACGAGATCGACAACTCTTTTATCCGTTTCGCCGACTGGTGCGAGCGACATGCGTATCCTCTTGTCATTCTCAGCGACGGCTTCGACGCCTATATCGAACCCCTGCTCCGCAAGGCGGGCGTGGATGTGACGTTCCGGGCGAACAGGCTGCGGCTCACCGACGCCAGTCCCGTTCCCGAATTCCCGTTTTTTGATCCTTCCTGTCCGCAACTGGCAAACTGCAAGCGCAACCACATGCTGCTCGACACACAGGATGAAGACCTGCTTGTCTACGTCGGGGACG
>JAGTUZ010000040.1 GCA_018224415.1 Bacteroidota bacterium
GATGAACCTGCGTGATGTTACACCTCGCAGGTGACACATCGCCGCGCGGATCGTTCCCTGCAAAAAAAGACGGGCTTCATTACGAAGCCCGCCAAAATTTCAATCTGCTTAATCTGTGTAATCTGTGGTAACTCTTCAGGGATAACGCAAGATTTATGCTTCACCCATGAACGGATACTCCCACGCTTTCGGGGGAGCGAAGGTCTCTTTCATGGTGCGCACGGACATCCACCGCAGCAGGTTCATCGCGGAACCGGCCTTGTCGTTTGTGCCGGAGGCGCGGCCGCCGCCGAAGGGCTGCTGGCCGACCACGGCGCCCGTGGGCTTGTCGTTGAGGTAGAAGTTGCCGGCGGCGTTGCGCAGGCGGTCGGACATCTTCACGAGCATGTACCGGTCCTGCGCGAAGACCGCGCCGGTGAGGGCGTACATCGATGTGGTGTCGCAGAGATCGAGCGTCTCGTCGAATTTCTCGTCCTCATACACGAAGATCGTCAGCACTGGACCGAAGATTTCTTCTTCCATGCTCTTGAAGCGGGGATTGGTCGTGACGATGGTCGTGGGCTCGATGAAGTAGCCCTTCGACGCGTCGTAATTGCCGCCGGTGAGGATTTCGGCGTCATCCGCTTTTTTCGCGTGATCGATATAGGAGGTGATGGTCGTGAATGCGCCCTTGTCGATGACGGCGCCCATGAAGTTCGTGAAGTCCTCGGGGTCGCCCATCTTGACCTTCGCGACCTCGGCCGTATACTTCGCCTTGAACGCGGGCCAGATGGACTGCGGAATGTACATCCGCGAGGCGGCCGAGCATTTTTGTCCCTGGTATTCGAAGGCGCCGCGAAGGGCGGCCACGACGAGGGCGTCGACGTCGGCGCTGCTGTGCGCGAAGATGAAATCCTTGCCGCCGGTCTCGCCCACGATGCGCGGGTAGTAGCGGTATTTGGCGATGTTGTCACCGACGGTTTTCCACATGTCCTGGAACACCGCGGTCGAGCCGGTGAAGTGAATGCCGGCGAGGTGTTCGCTGGCAAGGACCGGGTTGCCGACCTTCGCGCCCGAACCCGGAACGAAATTCACCACGCCCTTCGGCAGGCCGGCTTCCTCGAGCAGCTTCATCAGGAAATACGCCGAGTACACGGCGCTCGACGCCGGCTTCCACAGCGAGACGCCGCCGACGACGGCCGGCGCGGTGGGAAGGTTGCCCGCGATGGAGGTGAAGTTGAACGGCGTGACGGCGAAGACGAAGCCCTCGAGCGGACGGTATTCGACGCGGTTCCACTGTCCCGCCGGCGAGAACGGCTGGTCCTTCATCAGTTCAGTCATGTAGAAGGCGTTGAAGCGCCAGAAGTCGATCAGCTCGCAGGCCGAGTCGATTTCCGCCTGGAAGGCGGTCTTCGATTGCCCGAGCATGGTCGCGGCGTTGATGGTCGCGCGCCAGGGACCCGCCAGCAAATCGGCGGCCTTGAGGAAAATGGCGGCGCGCTGTTCCCAGGGCATCACCGCCCAGGCCTTCCGTGCCTCGAGCGCGGCCTCGATGGCCATGTTCACTTCCTTGTCGGAAGCGCGGTGGTATACGCCCAGCAGATGGCCGTGATCGTGCGGGATGCGCATCTCCGCGGTGTCGCCGGTGCGGATTTCCTCGCCGCCGATGATCAGGGGCACCTCGATGGTCTGTGCCTTGAGTTCGGCGATTTTCGCCTTCAGCTCTGCCTTTTCAGGACTTCCGGGCGCATACGCCTTGATCGGCTCGTTGACCGGGGCCGGAACCTTGAAATATGCGTTGGACATGAACACTCCTGCGATTCGTGTATCGGGATGACGTTACTGTCAGTTCTTCACCCGCACTCCGTTTGTTCCCCGGCGGCGCATACAGCATACCGCCGACTCCAAAATTACCAATCCCGGCGGTCAGTTAAAAATCTGGGCTCCCCGCGATTCGCGGCAACCCAAAAATCCAATCGTGAACATCCGGCATTTCCGTCGGATCCGGCCCGCCACGCCGTAGCTCAACGAAGTGGAGCGAACGCGGGTGTTCCCCGTTCCGAACGCAACCATCCGGATCGAGAAGAAAAAATGACAAAAACATCGCGAACTCTTGCGCAGCGTATTTTTTTTTTACATTCCCAGCAAGAGAGCTTATTTCGCTGACATACCAGAGGTGCTGCCTCCTGCCGTCCATGTTCCGCAGACAGGACCGGGAGAAAGCACCTCATGGATGTTGGCTTGGTCAAGTGAATCAGAGACGAGGTGAAGGATGGAGAAACGGGATAGCGCTTGATGCGCATAGGGCCGTGGAGGAGGGGTCTCCTGATGAGCAGTCATGCTCGGTCAACCGTAACAACCTGACGATCTTGAATGGACCGGGTTCCAGCCCATCTATGCGCACAGCATGGACAATGGACGGTACCATGCGTCCGCACACCAAATAACAACCGACCTCACGGACCTGATTTCCGGCAAAGAAAGACCAGGTGCCGCAAGGCCGGCTTTGCGAGTCAGTGCGACTCAAACCTATAATTGGAGATTTCCATGCAAAACGCAAGGACTTCCGAAAGATTCTCCCTCTCGGAGAACAGCCGTCGGTGGCTTCGCCGCGAGGTGAGTGCCGGCCGCAACCGAATGCCATTCGTGCGCACCATCACCATCGCATGGTTGGTACTAGCGGTATGTATCCCCTTCGTGCTTCACGCCCAGACCGAGTACATCACCCGCTACGTCACGCTTGGAGAGGGGGACCAGCAGAAACCCGCCGTCGCCCTTCCGGCCAATGACCAGTACACCGTGGTGGTTTGGGAGGATTATCGCAACGGGCAGGCGGACATCTACGCACAGAAAATCGAAAACGGCACGGGTCTCGCCCTCTGGGATCCGATCGACGGCGTCCCGGTCTGCACGGAAATCGGCACACAGCGCAATCCGCGCGCGGCTTTCGATTCGCTGGGCGGTGTGATCATCGTCTGGGAGGATTATCGCGACCGGCATCCGTCGGCCATTCTCGATTCGACGGTGATGGATATCTACGCGCATCGGCTCGAACTCGGCAACGGCGCTTACGACCCCAACTGGAGCACGACATCCGACGGCGTTCCGGTGTGCGTCCGTACGGGCGCCAAGGCGCAGGGGCCGGTGATCGTCGGCTCGACCAACGGTGCGTACATCGCATGGACCGACTATCGCAATTCGGCCGGGTATCCGGGCTACCGCAATCGCGACGTCTACGTGCAGTACCTGCTTTCGGCCACCGGGAGCTTCCCCGCCGGGTACAACTGGACGGCGAACGGCATCGTCGCGCATCAACCGAATCCCTGTTCAGCCATGGGCGATTCCTGCAACCAGCAGAATCCGGACATCACGCTTGATTACGCCATCCGCACACTCCTGCAGGGCTATGGCGCGATCGTGGCGTATGAGGACGATCGTGCGGACGAATGGCAGATCTTCGCCGATGACATCGGAGCGGACGGCAGCAATCTCTGGGGCTTCGATCTCCATGTCGCCCCGAACGTGGGCGGTGCGGCCGGTGGCGGCAATCAACTCGATCCGCGCATCGCATCCACCGGCTTGCCGGGAGATCCGAACCTGGGCGCGGTGGTGACCTGGCGAGACGAACGGAATTGGTTGAATGCGAAATCGGACATCTATGCGAAGCGGGTGACGCATCTCGGCACGCCGCTCTGGGCCACGACCGGACTCGCCCTGTGCACGGCCCTCGAAGAGCAGCGCCGGCAGCGCATCGCCGTGAAGGATTACCGCGCGATGATCGTCTGGGAGGACCTCCGTGATTCTCTCACAAACGACATCGACGTCTACGGCAATGCGATCGACGTGCGCTACGGCATACCAACATGGTTTGCGTCGACGGCACGCATGCTCAGCAATGCCGGACACGCCCAGCGATACCCCGAGGTCGATATCACCAACCAGATCCTGGTTGCGTGGGAGGACTGGCGGGAATACCCCGAGGCGGATGTGTACGGCCATGCGCTGCAGATCGGCGATCCGACGGTCTTCCGCTGGCCGGGCGACGGTCAGCCGATCGCGCGGGCCAAGCATGACCAGACCGTGCCGCGCGTGGCGGGTGATGTCGTGGTCTGGCAGGACGCGCGTCGCGCGCCGGTGTCGGCACTGCAACCCGACCAGCGTGCGGATGACAATATCTACGCGCAGAAGTTGGGTGACGAATGCGACCTGCCGACGGAGATGCACTGGAAGGAGGAGTTCGTCAAGTGGACCTGGGGCACGGACATGTCACAGCACCGTTTCGTGGTCGACTCGCTCGGCAGCAGCTACGCGGTGTGGATAGAGAACCGTCCATGGGACGGCGGCACCGACGCGGTGTACGCGCAGAAACTCGACCGCGACGGCGTGCCGAAGTGGTTCAACAATGGCGTGATGATAAGCCAGCCCGGCGCGAACTGTTCGCAGCCCGATGTCTGCGTCGACGGGGAGGAAGGCGCGTTCGTCACTTGGGTGGTAGATGGTAATCAGGTGATGCTGGCGCATCTCGACATGCTCGGCAGTGTCCGGGCGAGCGTGCAGGATTTCCCCGGTGGTGATGGACCACGGATTGTCGAGGACGACGGCGGCGGTGTCATCCTGGGATACAACAACCCGAACGTCGGCATCGAACTGCGGCACTACGACCGGATGCTGAATCCGGTGGCATCGCAGACCGAAAACTCTTTTCCCGGTCCGTACCTCGGCGTGAAGCTCAGCAAGACACGTCGCGGTGGGACGTGGTTTGTCTGGCATGACGGATCCCAGATAATTTATGGTTCCGGTTGGGACGGGAGCTGGAATGCACCTCTCCCGATCGCATCGATGTCACAGGTCTACGGGCAACCGAATTGGTCCTCGGTTACCGGGGAGATCGATATCGATACGGATCTGACACCATACTATAACGGGACATGGCACAATGACCCGGTGTACCAGTACGACGCGGTTGTCTCTGCCATCGTGAATGTTGCCGGTGCGGCGGATGATATCGTTGTAGCGAGGTTATTCAAAATTCCACCATTTCAAGCAATGTTCGACGCCGGTTGGGACATTTCACGAAACCAGTTCCCAAGAAGCAATCCCGTCGGCCTCAATCAGGCAGCATCGCAACCCGCGATTGCCGCGGACAGCATGGCCACGGTTCAAGGAATACCACCACTGGCTCCAGAACAGCTTGGCGGGGCGATTGTCGCCTGGACGAATCAGTACACTGACGCGGCGAGTGGACAACGGTACTCCTGCGTGTATACCGAGAGGGTGGCCTGGGAGCCGGTGCCGAATGCACAGGGGCAACCATACTACATCCCTTATGTCCATTTCGGTTGGGACCAGGAACCCCTGCTCGACCACACCCTGACCGTGACACCCACCCCCGACATCGCCACGGTGTTCAACCAGGATATCGACTACCAGGTCTACTCGCCACCGAATCCGCCGATCACGCCACGCTACGGCATCGTGACCTGGAAATCCGACCGCTCGCTTGGCTGCACGGGTCCCTACGCTGTGCGCGCGCAGCATCTCGATTACACCGTCCCGAACGCGCCGCCGGGCAGCCAGCCGAAGCACTGGGGCACACTCGGAAAGGACGTGGCGCCGCTGCTGGGCAATCTCTTCCAGAGCGACCCCATCGCGAAAACGCCGTGGCCGGAGAGTATCGTGTCCGCTCCGAACTCCATCCCCGTGATGTGGATCGACGATCGTTCGGGTGACAACTGCCTTGTGCAGACCCGCCTCTTCGATGAAAACAGCACAATCAACTGGAACAAGAACGCGGTGCCCAGGCGGTCGGAGCCGACGTCCCGGCCATTGTCCTTTGTGAACGCCTACCCACATCCGGTTTCGCTTTCACTCCATCGCAATGTGTCGGTGACCTTCGAAGCAGCCGAAACAGGAACGGTACGCATCATGCTCTATGACGCGATCGGCCGCGCAGCCGCGCTGCCGCGCGAAGTGCAGGCCATGCAAGGCCTCAACAGCACAGCCATCGACCTGTCCGGCGCGTTGCGGCTCGTGCCCGGCATGTACGTTTGCGCCATCCAGGGCGCCGACGCGACCATCACGCGACCGATGATTTTCGTTCGCTGATCGCTTGACAGCGCAGCCCGCCGGGAGATTCCGGTCTCCCGGCGGGTCATTGAATTTCCTGATGCGCAAA
>JAGTUZ010000041.1 GCA_018224415.1 Bacteroidota bacterium
ACGATTGATTGCGGGGTGTATTACTCGGATGACAACAAGGAGCCGAAGCTCGGATACGCGTTTGTCACGAACAGCGGAGATGCTCCGCTTGTCCTCATCGAGGGGCAAGGACTCGGACCGAATTTCCGTTCGGCGCAAGTGCCCTGGATAGGGATCGCTCCTCGATTCCCGGGAGACAGTCTGATCATCCTGCCGGGCGAGACGAAACGCTGGGGCGTCGCATTCAGCGGCAAAGAGGACCGGGCCTATATCGACACGCTCGTGCTTCTGCACAACGCCTGCATGCAGGCGCCACTGGAAATCCCGGTCGTCGGCCGCACGATCGTTGTACCCGAAATGAGCTGGGACTTCCCAGGAGGAGCCGGCATTCCATCCGAGCTGGATTTCGGCACACTCTCATGCGGCGGAGAATGGTGCACGGATCTCATTCTGCGCAATCCAGGAGCGAACGCATCCGAGATGACGATGACCATAGCTCCTTCTCCTCCGTTCAGCACCTCCGCGCAGGGGCCGTTCACCCTCCCCGCTGCGGACTCACTGCGTGTGCCGATCTGTTATCGTCCTGCCGCCGCGGGCCAGCACTCGCAGATCGTGGAATTCGAAACGGAGACGACTCCCCCGCGCAGTATCGTTTTCCTCCTTGCCAGCGACGCCTCGACGCACGACACGCTCACCGAGGGCATTCGCTTCTGGGTTCAGAACCGGTCGATGATGCAAACCTATGTCCGCTTCATTCACGGGGATACACCGGACCGGGATGAAACGGCACTCATCGGTTTCGATGCTTCAGGCGTCGACACGCTGTTGGCTTTTTCGAAGGACAGCGGACTCGTCAGCTATCCGAATCCCGACTCGACGACAGCCGGGGCAGGGGATCTTGCATTCGCCCTCAATACCGCGATGGACTATGCCGCCAGACATGCCGAGGGGAAGAAGCTCGTCATTGCCATCGTCAATGACGCCAATCCCATCAACACTGCCGATGCGGCAGCCTTGCAATCCCGTGCGGCGCAGGAGAATGTCACCCTTGCCATCGCTGCTGTGGGTGAATACGGTCATGCCACACTTGCTCCAACCGCCGGTAGCGCAGGACGCTTCGACAGCTGTTTCACACGGGCGTCGCTCGAACGATTCGTCTACGAAACAACGCGATCGGCCATCGAGACGCGACGCGACAGCGTGCTGCTGACCGGAACCGCAACGGAGGCGCGACTGGAGATCGAACCGATGGCGCTGGACTTCGGACGTGTCCGCGTAGGCGGCGATGCCTGCCTGCCGGTGACGCTGCGCAATACGGGCGGCGCCACGATGCGACTGTCCGACATCATCAATCCCGCCGCACCCTTCCCCACGTCCTTCCCCGATACGCTTGCGGCGGGTGAAAGCGTGGTGGTGGAGCTCTGCTTCGCCGTATCGTTGCTTGGCCGGAAGGACGCGGCAGCGATGTTTGTTTACGAAGGCTGCACTGACGACACCCTACGTGTGGCCATGACGGCCGTGGGATACGACAGCGTCAATGTCGGAATCGAAGGCGTGTATCGCGGCATGCCGGGACATGTCGTGCGCATTCCGGTACGGCTCTACGGCAGTGTGCCGGCATCGTATGATGCGCGCGGGTACGACCTGACGCTCGCCTATGACAAGACCATGCTGTATCCTCTCGATGAGGAAATCGTCAGCGAGGGCACCGCCACGCAGGGAATGCGGGTGTCCGGTGCGTGGCCGACGCTGACGCGCGGTTTCGAGGCGACCTCGAACATCGCGACGGCCACCTATCGCGTGATGGGCGGCACGGCGTTGCACAGTCCGGCCGCGACCGCTGTATTACTCTCCCCGCCATTCCTCGTGCTGCACGGCAGTGCGATGGAAACACCGCTGCGTGTGACCGACTTCAGCTTCCTCGGCAGAGAGCCGTCCGCAGGCATCGTGGGAGGCGGGACCTTCGTCGCCGACAGTCTCTGTTTCCAGGAGCAGCGGCTGATCGATGCGTCCGCTCGATACAACGCGACGCTGCTCGGCGGCTGGCCGAACCCGTTCAATTCCGAGGCCAACATCGCCTTCGCCCTCCGGGAGGCCGCGCCCGTGCGACTGAGCGTGCACGACCGGCTGGGACGCGAGGTCGCACTGCTGCATGACGGTATGGGCGACGCGGGCATGCACCGCGTCGTGTTTGATGCGTCGGCACTGCCGACGGGTGTGTATTTCTATCGTCTCGAGTCCGGAAACGAACGGCTCTCCGGGTCGTTGCTGCATCTGAAGTGAGGTCATCAATGAGAATACACCGGAATCTCTCGCTCCTTCTGCTCCTGCTGGCCGTTCCCCTGCGGGCGCAGGACAACGGAAACACGGATATTCTGATCGGGATATCTCCTGGCATGGCCATGCGCTGGCAGCAGGGCACGATGCACACCACGGATGGCTTCTACGACTGCTGCGCCTTCACCGGCGGCAGCGGCATCGGTATCGCCGGCGAAGCGCGCGTCCTGTTTCGACTCGGTGGTCCTGTGTCCCTGCGCGTGGGCGCCGGCTGGGAACGCGTCTCGAGTGACTATCAAAGCGAACGGAAGAGCTATCCCATCCTCGGCCAGGGCAATACCGTGGAGTACGTCGACCTGAAAAACGACCTCGGAGTGACCATGTCCGCGGCGCAGTTCAACGCCGGAATACAATATCTCGTCCTCGAGCCTGGATTGTATTTCACGGCGGGCGTCGGCGTGACCGTTCCGCTCTCGCCGACGTGGAAGCAGACGGAGGAGATCACCGGTCCCCCGGGCGTACGTTATGCGGACGGCAGTTTTCGCAAGACACTGTTCGACGTCGACATCCCCGGCACGCGGCCTTTTCCCACCCTGCGTTTCGGTGGCGGCGCGATGATCCCGATCGCCGGCGATCTCCGCCTCGCCCCGGAATTGCTTTTCTCCTTGCCTCTCATGGAGACGCAGCCCGACTTCCGCTGGTCGATGTCGGGGCTGGATCTCTCGGTTGCGTTGATGGTGGGATTGTAGGAAGAAGGCAGCTTGCCACGGCGAAGTCCGCCGGAGGCGGACGAAGGCAGAAAGCGGAAGGGAGCCCCGCGCACCAGCGCGGGCAGTCAATCCCTCGTTATCCACCTCCCGCGCTGGGGCGCGGGGGTCCCTTCACGATTACAGACTGAGCGGGAATTCACCCCGAATCATATCCTCAAGCGACTGTCGTTCGCGGGCGAGATGCCATTCGCCTTTGTACACCACCGCCTCGGCGGCGAGGGGACGGGAGTTGTACGTCGAGGCCATGCTCGCGCCGTAGGCGCCTGCGGAGAGGAGGGCGACGAGATCCCCGCGCTCCTGTGACGGAAGCGCGTAATTTACCGCGAAGGTGTCGCTACTTTCGCAGACGGGTCCGACAATGTCATAGAGCTGCACGTCGGCCTCGCTCTCGCGCACGGGGACGATGCTGTGGCTGGCCTGGTAGAGCGCCGGGCGCAGGAGATCGTTCATTCCAGCGTCCAGAATAAGGAAGGTGCGGTCCTCGCTCGGTTTGACGTGTTCGACCGCAGTGACCAGCACGCCGGCGTTGGCGACGAGCGAACGGCCGGGTTCGGTGATGAGCGTCCACGGATCGTCGCGGTCGCCGAGCACGTCGGCCATGACGGCCGCGACTTTTATCGGATCGAGTTCTCCGTGACAGACATCGTAACGCACGCCGAAGCCGCCGCCGATGTCGATGATGTCCGGCGCGCGGTCGAGCAGCGGAGTGATGTCGTCGAGCACCTTGAGCATCACGTGCAGTCCGTGCGCATAGGGGAGGGGGGAGAGAATCTGCGAACCGAGATGCATGGAAAGTCCGGCAATGCGCAGTCCCGGCAGCCACGCGGCCTGCGCGGCCAGCGAGCGGATGTCTCCCGGAGAGAGACCGAACTTGTGTGCCGCCTCGCCAGTGGAGATGTAGGGATGGGTGTCGGTTTCCACATCGGGATTGAGTCGCAGCAGCACGTCGGCCACCGCGCCGCGTTCCTCGGCCACGTCGGACACCAGGCGGCATTCGCTGGCGGATTCCACATTGAGCAGGGCGACGCCGGCATCGAGCGCGGCGGCGATGTCCGCGCGCGACTTGCCCACGCCGGTCATCGTGATGCGCCGCGGATCCGCACCGGCTTTCATGGCGCGGAAAAGCTCTCCGCGGGAATTCACATCGAAGCCGCAGCCCGCGGCGGCGAGCACCTGCAGCAGTGGAAGGGCGGTGTTGGCTTTCACCGCGAAGCAGGTGCGGTGGGAGAAGCTCGCGAATGCCGCGCGATGCTGTTCGTATCGATCGAGCACGGCGTCGAGATTGTAGAGGTACAGCGGCGTGCCGGTCTCGCGCACGATGTCGGTGACGCGTACGTCGCCGCAATGCAGTTCACGATCGATATAGGTGAAGCCGTCGGCTACGGTCATGCTGCCCTTTCCGGTCGGATGGTTGAGCGGATATCGCGGATGTGGAGTCCAAGATACGGATGCGTGGCGCGAATCGAAAGCCAGCGGCGCGACGGACGACAACGGGGCACACTGCAGGGGGTGACGTGCTTACTCAAACACGCCGGGTTCGGAGATATTGGAAAAGAATTCGTCGTGCAGTTCCAGAACGGCCTCGGGTACGCGGTCTTCGTCGATAACGAAAGTGAGATTGATCTCCGATGCACCGTGGCTGATCATGTCCACCGGCACGTCACGCAGGCGGCTGAACACCCGCGCCGCGATACCCCGTTCCGCGCGGAGGCGTTCGCCCACGATGCAGATGATGGCCTTGTTGCGCTGCACGGTGATCTCACCATACTCTCGCAGTTTCCCGACGAGACGGTCGAGGTCAGGTGAATGTTCGATCGAAAGGGAGATGCTGACTTCCGAAGTCGTGACCAGGTCCACCGCCGTCTGATGCTCGTTGAAGATGTCAAAGATCTTCTTCATGAAGCCGTAGCTGCCGAGCATGCGCGTCGACGAGATGTTGAGGATGCTGATGCCGCGTTTGTACGAGATCGACTTGACCGCGATGGCGGCCTGGGCGATCTGCGCCTTGATCAGTGTGCCGGAAATCTGCGGCCGCCGCGAATTCAGGATATGCACGGGGATGTCTTTCTCGATCGCGGGAAGCACGGTGCTGGGGTGCAGCACCTTGGCGCCGAAGAATGCGAGCTCGGAGGCCTCGCGGAAGGACATCTCCCTGATGCGCAGGGCGGTGGGGACGATGTTCGGGTCTGCCGTGAGCATGCCGTCGACGTCGGTCCAGATCTCGATGTCCTCCGCGTTCATTACCGTGCCGATGATGGCCGCCGAGTAGTCCGATCCCCCGCGTCCGAGTGTCGTGGTCACTCCCTGTTCGTTGGCCCCGATGAAACCCTGCATTACGGGCACGATGCCCTTGTCCAGCCGTGGACGCAACTGCGCCTCGCAGGCCTCCTGCGTGGCAGGAAAGATCGGCTCGGCCTTGCCAAAGGCGCTGCCGGTCACGATGCACTTGCGGGAGTCCATCAGTTCGGCGCGCAGCTTGTGCTCGCGCAGGGCCTCGGTGAGGATCACAGTCAACATGCGTTCGCCGTAGGACATGACGAAATCGAGCACGCGCGGCGAGAGATCGCCGGTGATGGAGATGCCGTACAGCAGGCTGCGAAGCTCCTCATCGAAAATCTTGAATTGCCGGATGAGCTGGTCCTGTTCGCTCAGCCCGCGGATCAGCTCGGCGATCATGCGGTAATGGCGATCGATGATCTTTTCGCGCAGCACGGCCTCGGCCTCGATGCGCTTGCCCTCCGCAGCCAGCTCGGCGCAGCGGATCAGGGCGTTGGTGACGCCCGACGCTGCGGACAGCACAACAACGGGCTGTCGCTTGATGCGGGACTTGACGATGCCGCAGACATTGGCCATGGCGGCGGCGTCTTCCACCGACGTTCCGCCGAATTTCATCACGATCATAGTGGTAGGGGGTTCGTTTTTTCAATATGCATTGCGCTGAATAACAAAAGTACGAAAAAAGTCGAAGGTTTGGGAAAAAGAGAGGGGAAAGGGGAAAGGAGCGGCCGGAGGATGATGCTTGACAGTGTCAACGGAAATCGGACAAGCTGGTTTTGATAAGATTCGGGAAATGGTGATTTTAGTAACGATTGCTTTCACGCGAGGGCATCCCGTTTCTCGAAAGGACACATCGCACAACCTTCCTGCAAAGACGTTCATAACACACAACACCGAAGTATGATATTCAAGACATTCCCGGGCGGAGTGCATCCTCCCGAAGAAAAGGAACTCAGCGAGCACTGCGCATTCGAGCGCATGCCTGCGCCGTCGATCGTGATTCTTCCGCTGTCGCAGCATCTCGGCAAGCAGGCCCGCCCGCTGGTCGAAAAGCGCGCCGTGGTGGCCGAAGGGCAAGTGGTCGCCGAAGCCGATGGTTTCATTTCCGCGCCGGTGCACAGTCCGATCACAGGCACGGTGAAAAGCATCGGCCGCGAGAGCCACAGCAGCGGCTATGCACGCGAGGCGCTGGTGATCGTTCCCACCGAAGCGAAAGAGGGCGAAACCCTGCCCGAGCCACAACGCCTTCCGGCGCTGGATCCTGCCATCATTTCGGTCGCGGACATCCGCGCACGGGTGAAGGAAGCCGGTATCGTCGGCCAGGGCGGCGCGGCCTTTCCGACCTTCGTCAAGCTGACGCCGCCAGAGGGCAAGCAGATCGATACGGTCATCCTCAATGGCTGCGAATGCGAGCCCTACCTCACTCGCGACGATCGTTTCATGATCGAGCGTCCCGACGCCATCATCTCCGGTCTGCAGTTGATCATGCGCGCGCTCGGTGTGTCGAAAGGCGTGGTCGGCATCGAAAGCAACAAACCACAGGCCATCGCCTCCATGGAAAGCGCCGTCGCCGGTCAGCCTGATCTTTCGGTCTGCGCGCTGCAGACCAAGTATCCGCAGGGTGCGGAAAAGATGCTGATCAAGGCGGTTAATGGCCGCGAAGTGCCGCCGGGCAAACTCCCGCTCGACGTCGGTGTGGTCATCCAGAACATCGGCACGGCCATCGCCATTCACGACGCCATCGCACACGGTGAACCGTCGATTACCGCGGCGCTCACTGTGACCGGACGCGGCATCCGCAATCCAAAAAATCTGATTGTCCCCGTGGGTACACCGCTGTCGGAAGTCATCGCCTACTGCGGCGGACTGACCGAGGACGCCGCGAAGGTGGTTGTCGGTGGTCCGATGATGGGCGTCGCCCAGCACGACCTCGATGCGCCGGTGATGAAAGCCACCTCGGGGATCGTCATTCTGACACAGGACGAAGTGCGCCGGCAGGAAGAAACCGCGTGCCTGCGCTGCGGAAAGTGCATCGATGCCTGTCCGCTGCACCTCCTTCCGACCCGTCTGGCTCGCCTGGCCCAGTTGGGCATGATCGAGGAAGCCGAGCGGCTGAACATCACCACCTGCATGGAATGCGGAAGCTGCGCCTTCATCTGTCCGGCGAACATTCCGCTGGTGCAGTGGCTGCGCCTCGGCAAGCAGCGTGTCGTGCACATGCAGCGCAACCGATGAGCGGAACACCATGGCAATCACACGTACAATGCATCGTGCTGCCCCATCCAGACACAAACTTTTTTTTCCACGATAACGAACAGTATTCATGTCAAGCGTAACCGTGACCGAGGCGCCAACTGGGCAAGAGCTGCTGCTCTCGACCTCGCCTCATCTGCACTCGCGCTGGACCACGAAACAGCTCATGTGGTTCGTCGTCCTCGCGCTGGTCCCGTGCGTGATTTCCTCCGTCGTGTATTTCGGCTTCTATCAACTGGTCATCATTACCACTGCCGTGGTGTTCGCCGCGGGCACCGAGGCGCTGATCCAGTATCTGACGAAGAAGCCGGTCACCATCAGCGACGGTAGCGCCGTCATCACCGGACTGCTGCTGGGCCTGATCGTGCCGCCGTATTTCTCGCCCGCATTCACCGCCCTCGGCGCGGTGTTTGCCATCGCGGTCGGGAAAATGGTATTCGGCGGCCTGGGCTACAATATTTTCAATCCCGCACTCGTTGGACGTGCCTTTCTCCAGGCGGCATTCCCCGTGGCCATCACGACATGGACGATCCCGCAGTTCGCGGTGGACGCCGTCTCGAAGGCGACGCCACTTGCCGCGTTCAAATTCGACAACGTGGTGACGCCGCTCACTCCGCTTGTCGTCGGCAACGTCGGCGGATCGCTGGGCGAGACCTCCGCCATCGCCGTGCTGATCGGAGGGATCTTTCTGCTCGTCACCGGTGTGGCCAACTGGCGAATTCCGGCGGCGATGATTGTGGGCATGCTGCTGTTCGGCGGCGTGTTGTGGCTGCTCGATCCGGCGGCGCCGGATCCCGTTTTCCACATTTTCGCGGGCAGTTTCCTCTTCGCTGCGATGTTCATGGCGTCCGACTATGTCTCCTCGCCGGTGACCGGCACGGGCATGTGGATTTACGGACTGGGGATCTCGCTGGTCACGGTGTTGATCCGTGTCTACGGCGGGCTTCCCGAAGGCGTGATGTACTCCATTCTCTTCATGAACGCCTTCGTGCCGCTGATCAACAGATATACGCAGCCGAAACTCTTCGGGGAGGGCAAGGCATGAAAACCATCATTGCAATGCTCGTGACCCTCACCATCATCGGCGTCGTCTCCGGCGGCGGACTGGCGATGATCAGCGGCTGGGCCGCCCCCCTCATTGCCGCGAACAAGAAAGCCGCCACCGAGCGCGCGATCTTTCTCGTGCAGCCGGAGGCGAAGCAATACGAAGCTGTCGCCGAGGTCCCCTACGAGCTCTACCGCGTGCTCGACGAAGGCGGACAGCCCACGGGCTATTCCTTCCCCTGGGAGGGAAACGGCTTCCAGGGCAATATCCGCATGATGATCGGTCTCACTCCCGATCTCGCGACCATCACCGCCATCGAGGTGCTCGAGCAGGTGGAGACGCCGGGGCTTGGCACCATGATTCTCGAGGATCCCTTCCGCGGCCAGTTCAACGGTCTGAAGACCGAGCCGCAGGTTGACTGGGTGAAGGGCGCACCGCCAACGAAAGAAAACGAAGTCCAGACCATTACCGGCGCGACCATCTCATCGAAGGCCATCGTCGACATCGTCAATGACGGTCTCGCCCGGCTGCGCACGGATCTCGCGCAGGGAGGTGACAAATGAGTAAAAAGCAAGTCAGTCTCTTCAACGATTACACCAAGGGTGTCTGGGACCAGAACCCGGTGTTCAAGCAGGTGCTGGGCATGTGTCCCGCCCTTGCCGTGACCGTGTCGGCGATGAACGGTATCGCCATGGCACTGGCCACGACCTTCGTCCTGGTGTTCTCGAGCTTCATCATCTCGCTCATCCGCAAGCTCATTCCATCGCAGGTGCGCATCGCCTCGTACATCGTGGTGATCGCCACATTCGTGACCATCGTCGACCTGGTGATGCGCGCGCAGTTTCCCGAGCTGAGCAAGGAGCTCGGTCCCTACATACCTCTCATCGTTGTCAACTGTCTCATCCTCGGCCGGCAGGAAGCCTTTTCTTCGAAGAACAATCCGTTCCGTTCGGTGCTCGACGCCTTGGGCATGGGCACGGGCTTTCTGATCGCGCTGGCGTCACTGGGTGCAATCCGCGAGCTGTTCGGTTCGCGCTCCATCCTCGGCGTGCAGCTGCTGCCCGACGCCTTCGAGCCCTGGCTGATCATGATTCTCCCCGCAGGCGCATTTCTGACGCTCGGTCTGATGATGGGCGGACTCAACGCGATGATCCTGCGACGCAAGCGTCGCGAGGAGGCAGATATTCTCTCGAAGCATATTCCCAAGACCTACGTCGCCGCGAGCGAAGGACAGGAGGTTTAGGCCATGGAACTGATTCTCATCTTTGTTTCCGCCGCGCTGGTCAACAACTTTGTGCTGGCATACTTTCTCGGCATCTGTCCGTTCATCGGCGTGTCGAACAAGCTGTCGTCGGCCTTCCCGATGGGCCTGGCGACGACCTTTGTCATGGTGCTCACCGCCATCGTAACCTGGCTCATTTACCATCTCGTTCTTGTTCCGTATAATGTGGAATACCTCCAGTATGTCTCGTTCATCCTCGTGGTTGCCTCGCTGGTACAGTTCGTCGAGATGGTCATCAAGAAAGTCAGCCAGCCGCTGTACCGCGCCTTGGGCATCTTTCTCCCGTTGATCACAACGAACTGCGCGATTCTCGGACTTGCACTGTTCATCGTGCTGAAGGAATACTCCTTCGTTGAAGGTATTTTCTATGGTGTCGGCGCCGGCGCGGGCTTCACGCTCGCCATCAGCCTCATGGCCGGCATCCGCGAGGAGCTCGAGCTGGCGGATGTGCCGGCGGCCTTCCGCGGCGCCCCGATCACGCTGATCGTGGCCGGACTGCTCGCCCTGGCATTCATGGGCTTCGCCGGAATGATCACCGTCTGATCGCGCATCGAGCTCGGTTTGGCCCGGGCGCGGTCATCGTTTCCCTGACAATCGAAACAGTCATACACAGGAGCATACACATGATTTCACGCCGTTCGTTTCTGAAACTCACGGGCATCGCGGCAGCAGCCGCGGGCGCGGGCTTCGGAACCGGAAGCCTGGTCGACGGCGGCACTGGCCGTCGCTTCGCCGTGCACGGCTTCGTCCCCGACGACGACCGCGTCGTGACCGATGTCATCCGTTTTTTCTCGTCGGAACTTCCTTCCGCAACATCCGCCCCTGCCATCTCCGCAGACGGGCGATGGACCCGCCTTCTTGCCGACGCCCTGCGTCCGGGCAGCCGCAGCAGCGGACCCGAAAGCGGGCAGGGCCACGTGGCGGTGCGTCTGGTCCGCATCGGAGAGGCGCTCCCGGGAGATCTGCTCGTCACTGACGACCGCAAGCGTATCTACGATCCCGCAGGAGACTTCAGCATCGCGTTGCATGGACTACGCGCACGGCTCAAGGACAGCGAGGCGCGCTACATGATCAGCGCCACCTACACCGAAGAGGCTCCCCTGGCCTCGTTGTTCGCCACTTCCCGCGTGCTCGTCGTGGAGAGTGACCGCGGTGTGATCGACCGCATTCCTCTCGACGGCCGCCAGCGCACGCTCTCCGTGGATGGCCGCATGGGTCGCACGGGTCTCACCGTCGGTGCCGACGGAGCGCATGTGCACAGCGCGAGTTGCAGGCATGGTCTCTGCCGCACGGCGGGTGTGGCGACGCATCCGGGTGACGTGATCGCCTGCGCGCCCAACCGCATTCTTCTCCGCGTGGAAACCGCCTGAGCCGCGCACCCATGGTTCGTCGTTCGCCTGTCGCCGTCACCATGTTCTTCCTCGCCCTGTTCGTCATGGCGTTCTACGTCGCGCTCGAATTCGGCAAGAAGAAAGACGATACGATCGTGCGCACGCAGTTGGCCATGGGGACGATGGTCGAAATCCAGGTTCGCGGACTGGACCGTGATGCCGCCGACGCCGCCATCAACGCGGCGTTTGCCGAAGTGCGGAGGGTGGACACGCTGTTTTCCACCTACAAACCCGAAAGCCCGGTCTGGAAACTCAACAGGGGAACCGACACCCTGGTCGCCGTGCCCGACGAGGTCTTCGCTCTTATGCTTCGCTGTGACACGCTGTGGCGAGCAAGCGTCGGCGCCTTTGACGTGGCCGTCGAGCCGCTGATCCGTGCCTGGGGTCTCGATGGCGAACAGCCCGCCGTGCCTGCCGACAGTGTGCTGGCCGCGGCGCTCGAAAGCAGCGGATGGCGGCACGTGAGTCTGGAAGCGGACAATATAGTCCGGAAATCTCCCGGCGCCGGCGTCAACTTCGGCGCCATCGCCAAGGGGTATGCCGTCGATCGCGCCGTCGCCGTGCTGCGCGCGCGCGGCGCCACCGAGGCGCTGGTGAATGCCGGGGGCGAAATCCGAGCCACAGGCGGCAGTTGGGAAATCGGCATCCAGCATCCGCGATCCCCGTCGGAGTTCCTTGCGGTTCTCGATTTGCAGGGCGGCGCCATCGCGACATCGGGAGATTACGAGAAGTATTTCGAGACCGATGGTCAACGATACCATCATATCTTCGATCCTTCGACGGGATATCCCGCACGCGGCTGTCAGAGCGTGTCGGTGATCGCCTCCGACGACGTCACCGCCGACGCCCTCGCCACCGCCGTCTTCGTGATGGGGACGGAACATGGCATGGAATTTTTGAAACAATATCCTGATATTGAAGCACTTATAGTCGATCAACAGGGCCAGGTGCATGCCACCCCGGCGTTCGACCGATATCGAAAGAGGTAAGAGACATGGATCTGAATATTCTGATTGCGATCGCGACCATGGGCGGCCTGGGCTTCATTTTTGCCGGCGCTCTCGCCATCGCGGACAAGAAATTACGGGTGGAGGAGAATCCGCTGATCGGCAAGGTCAACGACGCGCTCCCCGGCGCGAACTGCGGCGCCTGCGGAAAGGCGGGCTGTTACGATTTCGCCGTGAACGTCGTCGAGGGCACCATCAGTCCGAACGGCTGTCCCGTCGGTGGACAGGACACCGCGAATGAAGTCGCGGCATTGCTCGGCATCG
This sequence comes from Bacteroidota bacterium, assembly GCA_018224415.1. GTDB lineage: Bacteria > Bacteroidota > Ignavibacteria > SZUA-365 > SZUA-365 > SZUA-365. Next base: position 12,546 of record JAGTUZ010000041.1, read on the forward strand.
AGGCCGGCACCGCGGTGAAAATCGTCGCGCGCGTACTCTGCCGTGGCGGCAATATCGAAGCGGCGCGAAAAATGGTCGAGTACCGCGGACCACAGAGCTGTGCGACCATGGATCTGGTCAGCGGAGGAAGCAAGATGTGCCAGTATGGCTGCATGGGCGGCGGAGACTGTGTGGACGTCTGCACCTTCAATGCGATTTATCTCGGAGACAACGGACTCCCCATTGTCGTCGACGAGCTGTGCACGGGCTGTGGTATGTGTGTGAAAGCCTGTCCGCGAGACATCATCGAACTGCATCCCGCCGACCGCGAGGTGTTTGTGTTCTGCAAGAGTCACGACGATCCGAAAACCTCAAAAGAGGTGTGCGAAGTCGCCTGCACAGGCTGCGGCATCTGCGCCCGGAAATCCGACGGTGGCGTGGTGCTCTCTGACGGACTCGCTGTCATCCAGTGGGAAAATTTTGATCCGGAGAAGATTCCGTTCGACAAATGCAAGACCAGCGCCATCTGCTATCTGCGTGACGCGTTCAACCAGATGCAGGAAGGTACAGCGGACGCGGACGCGCAGAAACTCGCTGCCGACGTCAACCCGGAACAGAAGAACTGAAGCAGGAACAGAAGAACTGAAGCGGCAGGCGGCGCACCGGTCTCGCCGATTGTCGCCCGACCTCACAGCAGAACAGGAATCCGCATGCGCGGCGAAGATATTTACGAAGAAGGTATCGTCCTCTCGGTGGAGAGCGGCCGCGCCACCATAGCGGTGGCCCTCGGTGAGGGCTGTGAAGAGTGCACGGCAAAGCTGTTCTGTTCGGGCAATGCGACAAAGCAGAACACCGTGCTTGTACGCGACCCCTTCGGCGTGCGCACGGGGGATCATGTGCGTTTCGTCGTGCACGGGGAGGACATGTTCCGTGCATCCTTTCTCCTCTATGGTATTCCCCTGCTGCTCATCCTCGGGGGTGTGCTGGTCGGCACCTACCTCTACGATCCCGGCATGATGCCAAACGAACTGTGGGCCTTCCTCCTTGGCATTGCTCCCGCTGTTGTCTATTATATGCTGTTCTTCCTGACAGGACAGCGGACAGGCGGAGACAGCATGATGCCCGACATCGTTCTGGTACAGGGGAGGAGAGAATGAGCGACGAATCCTTTCCCAACCGCCGGCTGACACGACTCGAAGTGCTCGAGGTGCTGCAGGAGCATTTCACCTTTCCTGGTCCGTTCCCTCTCACCGTCATCGCGCGCAGCGGTAGCGATTTCTACGCGCTGCTGCATACGATGCTCGAGGAGCTGCAGGGTGACGAGGCGTTTTCCATCATCGAACGGCCGTCATCGAAACAGAACTATTCCTCCTACCGCATCGAGATCCACGTCGATTCCGCCTCCACCGCCCTGTACCGCAAGGAAGTCATCGCCGCCATCGACGGCGTACTGATGATGCTCTGAGACGGCCTGGCGCCCTGAAATGAGCCGATGCCCTGAAACGGGCCAATGCTCCGCCTTGCACCCCCCCCAATTTATTGTGTATTTTGCCTTGTTATGCGAAGCATCAGCTCCACAATGCCGGGTGCCCCGGTCGAAACCCCCGACGTCGTCACCGATGTCACCGATGGAACGGCCACCGACAATCCGTCGAAGGTCATTCTCTTCAACGACGAACTGCACACCTTCGAGGAGGTGATCACCCAACTGCAGAAGGCGATCCGCTGTTCGCGTTCCAAAGGCGAGGCGCTCGCCTGGGAGGTGCACACCCGCGGCAGGGCCTGCGTGTACGTCGGCGAGATGAATGAATGCCTGCGTGTCAGCCATGTGCTCGAGGAGATCGCCTTGCATACACAGATCGAAATGTAACCCATCCAACGGACCAGAACCGAATATGACATCAGCCGAAATCCGCCAGAGCTTTCTGGATTTCTTCAGGAATAAAGACCATCGCATCGTCGACAGCGCTCCGGTCGTTCCACACGACGACCCGACCCTGCTGTTCACCAACGCCGGGATGAACCAGTTCAAGGACGTCTTTCTCGATGCCGGGACGCGCGAGTACAGCCGCGCCGCCGACACGCAGAAGTGCATCCGCGTCTCCGGCAAGCACAACGACCTCGAGGAGGTCGGCCGCGACACCTACCATCACACCTTTTTCGAAATGCTCGGCAACTGGAGCTTCGGCGACTACTACAAGCGCGAGGCCATCGCCTGGGCATGGGAACTGCTCACGGATGTGTGGAAGCTGCCCAAGGACCGCCTGCATGCAACAGTGTACAAGGACGATGACGAAGCCCTCGCGTTGTGGACGGAAATCACGGACATCGATCCGGCGCACGTGCATCGTTTCGGCGAGAAGGACAATTTCTGGGAAATGGGAGACACAGGGCCATGCGGTCCTTGCTCCGAAATCCACGTCGACCTGACGGAAAAGGGCGACGGTGGTCCGCTCGTGAACGCCGGCGTCCCCGAAGTCATGGAGATCTGGAACCTCGTCTTCATCCAGTACAATCGCGACGAGCAGGGTGTGCTGCACGAACTCCCGAAGAAGCACATCGACACCGGCATGGGCTTCGAGCGCATCTGCGCGGTGCTGCAGGGAAAGCGGTCGAATTACGATACAGACGTATTCATGCCTGTGATCAAGCGCATCGCGGAGGTCGCCGGACAGCCCTACGAAGGAGACGAGCGACAGATCGCCATGCGCGTGATCGCCGACCATGTGCGCATGCTCACTTTCTCGATTGCCGACGGGGCCATTCCCGGACCGGATGGCCGCGGTTACGTGCTGCGCCGCATCCTGCGCCGGGCCGCACGCTTCGGGCGCAAGCTCGGCCTGCGCGAGCCCTATCTCTGGCGCGTCGTGGAGACATTGTGCGAGACCATGGGTGCGGTATTCCCGGAAATCGTCGAGCATCGCGAAGTTATCGAGAAAGTCATCCGTGCGGAGGAAGAAAGCTTCAACGCCACGCTGGACCGCGGCCTGGAGATTTTCGAGGACATCGTCACGCGCACGCAGCGTGCCGGTGCCACGGAAATCGACGGCGAGGATGTGTTCCGCCTCTACGATACCTTCGGCTTCCCGCTCGACCTGACCAACCTGCTGGCGGAGGAGCGTGGGCTGTCTATCGACAGTGCGCGCTTCGACGAACTGCTCGCGGAGCAGAAGGAGCGTTCGCGGGCCGTCACGAGGAAAAATGTTGTTTTCCCCTCGGCCGGTGAGCGCGGCACCATTCATTTGGACATGCTCGATGGCGCGGTATCCACGAGCGACTTCACCGGATACGACGACTTCGAATGCCAGGCCACCGTGACCGGTATGAGTAAAAGCGACGGACAGCTTTTTCTGCTGCTCGATCGCTCGCCGTTTTACGTCGAGTCCGGCGGCCAGGTCAGCGACAGCGGTCATCTCGTCGCGGACGGTCAGGCGGCAGAGGTGACCGGCCTGTTGAAAACCGACGGAGGCATCGTCCACATCGTGTCCGCCGACGGTGACTTCGCACCGAAACTGGGCGACACGGTCATGGCCCGTGTCGAACCGCGGATGCGACGCGACACCATGCGCAACCACACCGCAACGCACCTGTTGCACGCGGCGCTGCGCACCGTGCTCGGCACGCACGTGCAGCAGGCGGGTTCGCTGGTCGATCCCGACCGCCTGCGCTTCGATTTCTCCCATTATGAAAAAGTGAGCGACGAACAGATTGCCGCCATCGAAACCCTGGTCAACGAAAAAATCCTCGAAGGCCTTGACGTCACGCAGCATCGCGCCGTACCGTTCGACGATGCCAAGACCATGGGCGCCCTGATGTTCTTCGGAGACAAGTACGGCGATCTCGTCAACGTGCTGCAGGTCGACGGTTTCTCGATGGAATTCTGCGGCGGCACGCATGTACGCAATACCGCGGAGATCGGACTGTTCAAAATCACGCACGAAGGATCGGTGGCCAGCGGGACGCGGCGCATCGAGGCCGTCACGGGCCGCGGCGTTGCGCGGTACATCGAGCGCCTGCAGGAGAAACTCGACGACGGCGTGCGTCGCGAACACGATCTGCACGAACAGATCAAGCAGCTCGAGAAGGAAATCGCGCGTCTCTCGCTCGCTTCGAGCGCCGGCGAGATCGACGGCATTCTCGCCGGGGCCGAGGAATGGAACGGCAGTCGCATCGCCGTCGCGCGCCTGCAGGCCGGCGATGCCGAACAGCTCAAGTCGCTCGGCGATGTGCTGCGCGAAAAACTGGGCAGCGGCGTGGGGGTGATGGCCGCCGTGATCGACGGCAAGGTGCTGCTCGTGTGTGTGGTGACCGACGACCTCGTCTCGAAAGGACTCAAGGCCGGCGCCGTGGTTGGCGCGCTGGCGAAGCAACTCGGCGGCGGCGGTGGGGGACGGCCACACATGGCTACCGCCGGCGCAAAAGACACCGAAGGACTCGACGCGGTGCTCGCCGGAGCGCCAACGCTGATCCGCGGGATGGTGGCGTCCTGATGCTGCCTTCGACGGTATATAACCGCCTGCTGTCCGCGTACCGCGAGGACCGCCCTCAATTCTTTCTCCTGGTCGACCCCGACAAGGCCGACCCGGCGCAGTTGCCGGGTTTCGTGGCCGAGGCGCAGGACGCCGGAGTCGACGGCTTCCTGGTCGGTGGCAGTCTGGCCCTGCTCCCGCATTTCGAGGAATGCCTGCGATCGATCAAAGTCGCTGCGACCGTGCCGGTGGTGATTTTTCCCGGAGGCCTTCACCAGATATCCGGAGAAGCCGACGCGATACTCTTTCTTTCCATCATCAGCGGCCGCAACCCCGAACAGTTGATCGGGCAGCATGTGCTCGCCGCGCCCATGGTGCATGAACTCGGACTCGAACCCATCTCCACCGGGTACATGATCATCGAGACAGACGCGGTGACAACCACCGAATACATGAGCTACTCGAAACCCATTCCGCGCGGGAAGCCGGAAATCGCTGCAGCGCATGCGCTTGCCGCGCAGATGCTCGGGATGAAACTCGTCTATCTCGAAGCGGGCAGCGGGGCGCCGCAGAGCGTGCCCACACCGATGATCAAGATGGTGCGGGAGCTGACCGACATCCCGTTGATTGTCGGAGGAGGCATCCGTACGCCCGAAGCCGCGGCGGAAAAAGTCGCCGCCGGGGCGTCGGTGGTTGTCATCGGCAATTATTTCGAGGAAAACGGGAATCTCGTCCAACTCCGCGCTTTCGCCGATGCCGTACACGGCGGACGGGCGCAGCGCATTACGGAAATCTGACACGACACAATCACCCAAGCCTGACTCCGGGGGTGTCCATGATCCGACCAACCGTCCTCACCCTGTTTCTCCTGCTGCTCACCGTGGCCTGTGCGCCACTCATCGAGCTGGAGGACGAGAATATCGCCCTGCGTTCCAGCATCGATTCGCTCGAGATCGAAATCGCGGAGTGTCGCGGGCAGGGCGAACTGCTGCTTGACCGGCTCTCGGCCATCGAGGCGCAGAATATCATGCTCGATGACCGGAACCGCGAACTGGCTGCGCGTCTTGCGGAAGCGCAATATGCTTCCGGTCCGGAATCGGAGGGACACGGCACCACTGAAGCACCTGTCGCTATTCCCGACCGCGATCCGGCGCAGGAAAATCGATCATCTCCGGTTGGCGTGACTGTACCGAAGCAGTATGCCGCAGGAGTTTCAGCGGGTCTGGAGTTCCTTCGTGAGTACCAGTCAGGGTTGAGTGCCTTCAACGAAAAACGACATGCGGAGGCGGTGCGGCTTTTCACGGCACTGCTCGCCGCTGGCGAGCGCAACGACATGATCGACAACTGCCTCTATTGGCTTGGTGAGGCGGAACTGCGGCTCGGCCACGACGCGGAGGCCATCGGGCATTTCACCGGTGCGGTCGCCTGCCAGGGCGGAGACAAGGTGGACGACGCCTTGTTGTCCCGCGCCTCGGCATACCGCGCGGCAGGGAACACCGCCGCAGCGCGTGCCGATCTCGAGCGGCTGCTTCAGGATCATCCGCGTTCCGAGCTGGCAGGACAGGCACGCAGCATGCAGCGCAGCATGCGGTGAGGGGAAGGGGGATGCATTTCGTTCCATCCACATGAAAAGAGCACGATGAATACATACGGCACACTCCCGACACGAAACGAAATCGACAGCCGCCACAAGTGGACGCTGGAGGACCTGTATCGCACGGATGCGGACTGGGAATCGGATTTCACTTCTGTGGAAACGCTGCTGGGGAAAGTGGGCGCGTATCGCGACACGTTGGGGTCCTCCGCGGAAGCGCTGCTCGACTGGCTTCGCTTCGCCGACGAACTCAACGTCATCGTCGGACGCCTGGGCAACTACGCCTTCCGTCGTTACGACGAAAACACAACGAACACACTGTACCAGGGGATGATGGACCGGGTACTCTCCCAGCATGCGCGGCTCGGCGCGGAAACCGCCTGGGTGGTGCCCGAACTGCTCGCGCTTCCTGACGGACGTATCCGGGGTTTTATCGACGAGTCGGCGGAGCTGGCCATGTATGCACATCATCTCGACGAGGTGCTTCGCATGAAGCCGCATACACTCGAAACGCGGGAAGAACAGTTGCTCGCCCTTTCCAGCGACGCGATGAACGCAGCGAGCAGCATCTTTTCCATGTTCAACGACGCCGACATTCGTTTCGGCAGCATCGTGGGAGAGGACGGCAGCGAGATCGAGGTGACCAAGGGCCGATACATCCAGCTGCAGGAATCACGCGACCGCCGTGTGCGTGAGGATGCCTACCGGGCGATGTATTCCGCGTACGGAAACTGGAAGAACACACTGTCCGCCACGTTCAGCAGCCAGATCAAGCGGGAGATGTTTTATTCCCGCGCGCGGCGTTACGCCAGCAGCCGGGAAATGGCGCTCTATGAAGACAACATTCCCATCGACGTCTACGACAACGTCGTGCGCACGGTCAACGAAAACCTCGCGCCCCTGCACCGCGCGACCGCGCTGCGCCGCCGCCTGCTTTCGCTCGATGCCGTGCGTCCATGGGACCTGTACGTTCCCCTTGCGACGGAAGCCGATTTCCGATTTCCCTACGACGAGGCCGTGCGCCTCGTCGACAACGCACTGGCGGTTCTTGGACCCGAATACAGCGCAGACCTGCGCGGCGGCCTGGCCGGCGGCTGGATCGATGTGTACGAGAATCAGGGAAAGACGTCGGGCGCCTATTCCGCATGGACGTACGGAGCGCATCCCTTCGTACTGCTTAACTATACCGAAACGCTGAAGGACGTCTTCACGCTCGCGCACGAGATGGGGCATGCCATGCATTCCTTCTACACCTGGAAGCACCAGCCCCCGGTGTATGGCGGCTACACGATCTTCTGCGCGGAGGTCGCCTCCACCTGCAACGAGATGCTGCTCGTCGACCACCTGCTGCGCGAACGCACGGACAGGCAGTTGCAACTGCAGTTGCTCTTCCATTTCATCGACACCATCCGCGGCACGGTTTACAATCAGGCGCTGTTCGCCGAGTTCGAGCAATTCGCCCACGCAAGCGCCGAGCAGGGCGTGCCGCTGACCGTCGACATGCTGGGTGCGCACATGGCCGAACTCTATCAACGATATTACGGACCTGAATTTCTGATGGACGAAGACTACGCGCTGAACTGGGCGCGCATCCCGCACTTCTACCGCAGCTTCTATGTGTTCCAGTACGCGACGGGACTCTCGGCAGCGATTGCACTCTCGCGCCGCATTCTCGACGGAGCGACCGACGCGCTGCCTCGTTATCTGCAATTCCTGCAGTCCGGCAGCTCGCGCTATTCCATTGATCTTCTGCGCGAAGCCGGTGTCGACATGAACGCACCGCAGCCCATCGCGGCCACCGCCGCCTTGATGGATGAACTGCTCGACCGCGCCGAGGCCCTGCTCTAGGACGTCGCGACAGTCCCATCCCAAGGATCGGAACGAAAGCAGAAAAGGCGAGCAATGCTCGCCTTTTCTGCTTTCAAAATCAATCGGGATTACACCACCGGGGGGGTGTCGTCCTTGGGCTTATCTTCCTCAGCCTTGGGTTCCTCAGCCTTGGGTTCTTCAGCCTTGGGTTCTTCAGCCTTGGGTTCTTCAGCCTTGGGTTCTTCAGCCTTGGGTTCTTCAGCCTTGGGTTCTTCAGCCTTGGGTTCTTCAGCCTTGGGCTCTTCAGCCTTGGGCTCTTCAGCCTTGGGTTCCTCG
>JAGTUZ010000042.1 GCA_018224415.1 Bacteroidota bacterium
CCACGAAACCGGGCGGTACGTGGATCCAGGCGGCGATGTCGGAGGCGCGGAGTTCGCTTCGGTTGGTCACATGCACGGTGACCGGGAAGCGTTCGGGTTCGAAGCGGGCGAGACTGTCGATCCACTCAATGCGCGAAGGCATGTGACACGTGGTTTCCAGAATGGTCCGCGCCTGTTCCACCACGATGGTGCGGCAGCAGACGCTGACCAGCCCGCTGTCGGGCTGCACCTCGACGCAGAGCTGGTAGCTGCGTGCCTCCATCCGCGGCAGCACGCGCAGACGGAATTCGGTATACCCGGCCCCATTGGGCGGGATCGGATTCACGGGCAGCAGCACGGAATCCGCGGGGGAGAGCAATTCCATTCCCTCGGGCACGTGCAGGCGCACGCGCGCATTTTCCACGGCGAAGGCGCTGGTGTTGCGCACGCTCACGCCGATGGTCACGATGTCATTGATAAACGACCCCTGCTGTTCGTCCCAATCCACATACAGGGTGTCGTCGCAGAGCACTTCGAGCTGCGGACGCTTGAGAATCTCGAGATAGGTGTTCTGCACTTTGAGCTGCAAGCAGTCCTGCGTGCGTTTGTCGAGATAGAACACCGGGAAAATGAATGCGGTGTCCTGCGACACCGTGGGCGTGCCGTAGCGGATCTTCAGCAATGTCTGACGGCCGCTGACGAACACGGGACCGATGGCGCCGACGATCAACGTATCTCGGACGATACTGTGGGCAACGGACATCTGTTCGCCAAGCATGCCCGCTGTCTCGATACCGAGAAAACGCAAAGGCGGCCGCTCCAGCACCTTGAATTCAATATGGTCGAGCGTCCCGCCGCCACCTTCGGCTTCGATGGTGACGGGCAGATACAGATCGCCGCGTTCATAGGCGAAGGTGGAATCGAAGGAAACGTTGAAGGCGGGGAGGTTCGGATCCCGCGGCGCGCGGAAACGGACATGCGCGGTATCGGCGAGTCCGCAGGCCTCGGCGATGACGGTAAGCTCGCGCCACGAGCCGTCGGGACAATTCGAGATATACAGCATGTCGCAGTCGTTGGCGCCGCCGGAAACCAGCGAAGCCATGGCGTCAAAGGCGGGAATAATGTCGTCGGGATGTTCGATGACCAGGAATTTTCCGCCCGTGCTGTCGGCGAGCTTCCGCATGTTCGCCAGTTCGGCGCCCTGCGCGTCGTAGGCAACACCGATCGAGAAAATCGGAATGCCGTACTGGTTTGCGAGCGCGATGCAGTCGCTCACGCTCGCGAAGCTGTTATTGTCTCCCCCGTCGGAGAGCACGACCACGGCCTTGACGCCATTCGCGCCATTGTTGTGCACCTCGTTGAGCGCCTCGATCACCGCGTCGTACATCGTCGTGACGCCGTAGGGATAGACTTCGTCGATGGCGTCGAACAGGGCGTTGAGATTGCTGGTCATGCCGACGTGCTTGATCACATCGTCGCCGAAACTGAAAATCGCACCCTGGTCGCTGCCGCTGCTGTGATCGCGGAACAGCTCGCAGAAACGCCAGGCGCCGGACTTGATGCGGTAGATGCTGGTGCCCGCCACCGAGCCGCTGCGGTCGAGGGCAAGCGCTACGGAAATCGGCACGGTCTGTGAAGGACAGTTGAGTGACACCATCGAACGCTGGATGCCGTTTTCGATGATGCGCACGTTGACCGTGTTGATGTTGCTCGTCTGCTGCCCGGCGCACCACGCGCGTACCTTCACATGGACGGACGGAAAATTGTCCGTGTCCACATGCAGGATGCGTATCTCATTCAATGGCTGCGCGGAGGCCTGCCATGGGAGAAAGAATGCGGCGAGGAATAGAACCGGGAGCAATTGCTTCATGCGCAGGCCAGTCTGGAACAACAAACGTGGTCTGTTCCCACCGATGCCTCGAGAGAAACCGAACGTGACACCGGACCCGCGTACCGGGAGGGGGCGTCTGTCAGTCTGTCGGGGCGTCGCCCCAGGGAACGATGGTATCACAGTCAAAATACGAAAAAATCTTCCCCTCGCGAGGGAAATCCCCGTCACCTATCTCGAAGGCGCGAAGCGCCGCTTCCCTGTACGATGGCAGGTCGGCAACGGTGGAGGAATACAACCGGCAGAGCACTTCTTCCTCCTCCACCCTGTCGCCGCGCTGCACCCCCAGCACGATGCCGGCGCTTGGATCAACGCGATCGTTGACACGCCGGCGGCCCGCCCCGAGTTCACCTGCAAGCAGTCCCAGCCGCCGGGCGTCGATCGCGCGGACCGTGCCCGGGCGCGTGGCGCGGACTTCGGCGATGTCACGGGCATTGGGGGCGCGGAGGGTCTCTTCGACCACCGAAGTGTCGCCGCCCTGCGCGCGCACGAGTTCAACGAATTTCTCGAAGGCGAGGCCGCTGCGCACGACGTCCCGCGCCACCGCCATTCCCTCGGAGACCGAGGTTGCCTTGCGACCGAGGCGGATCATGAGTCCGGCGAGGGCGTAAGTCACTTCCATGAGATCGGGCGTTTCGCGTCCCTGCAGGCAGTCGATCACCTCCACCACCTCGAGCCAGTTGCCGATGGCGAGTCCGAGCGGATCGTCCATTTCGGTGATGAGTCCCACGGTGGGCAGGCCGAAATGGCGTCCGACGCCCGCGAGCAGCAGCGCGAGTTCCTCGGCCTGCGCGCGCTCGCGCATGAACGCACCGCGGCCGGTCTTGATATCCAGCACGAGTGCGTCGGCGCCGCAGGCGACTTTCTTGCTCATGATGCTGGCTGCGATGAGCGGCAGGATTTCCACCGTGGCCGTGACGTCGCGCAGGGCATAGATGCGCCGGTCGAGCGGCACGAGTCCGTCGCTCTGTCCCGCCATCGCCATGCCCGTCTCCGCCAGCACATGCAGCAACTCCGGCGGCATGAGCTGCGTGCGGAATCCCGGAATGCTCTCGAGCTTGTCGAGCGTGCCGCCCGTGTGGCCGAGGCCGCGCCCGGAGATCATCGGCACGCGCACGCCCGC
>JAGTUZ010000043.1 GCA_018224415.1 Bacteroidota bacterium
CGTGTGCTGCCTACTCCTCGAACATCCCGTTGGCGTCGGTTTTCAGGATGAGCAGGTCCTGATCACCGCTGCCATAGGACTGCGTGGTGCCGGTCAGAACGAAGCTGCCGTCCGCGACAGCGCAGACCGAGTGGGCGCGGTCCATGCGTGTCCCTCCGATTTCCCGTTTCCACACCAAGCCACCATCGGCATCGAGTTTCATGAGGATGATATCGCTGCCGTCGAATCCGAGCGGGTCGGTGTACCCGCAGACGATGAAGCCGCCTTCGGATGTCGCGGCGATCCCTGTCCCGATCGCGTTTTGCTGCGGTTGTGTCTCCACCATCATGTCACCCGTCACATCGGTACGCAAGAAGAGAAGGGAGGAATTTTCAGATCCCGGAGAAGTCGTGTACCCGATGATGCCGAACGTCCCGGAAGTGGACCGGATAAGCTGGAACGCGCTCTTGCTGTTGGGGCCATCCACGAATTGCGACCAGCCTTGCGCGCCGATCTCTCCGGTGGCGTCGACTTTCTGCAGCCACAGCACAGTACTGCCATTGTCACCGGTTTCCGTGGAGCCGGCGACAACAAAGCCCCCGTCTTCTGCCTCGATGACCGATGTGAACAGGTCGCGTTCGCTGAGGCCGTAGGTCTTTTTCCAGATTTCCGATCCGAGTTCGTCAGTACGGATGAGCACGGCGTAGAGGCGTCCGGCGAAGGACAGCTGGCCATATCCTGCGACAAGATACCCTCCCGAACTGCATTCGATCACATCCTGGCCGCTGTCGAGACCGGTACCGCCAAACGACTTGCTCCATTGCATGTTGCCACCGGCGTCTGTCTTGATCAGCCAGACATCGCTGTTGCCGTTGGTGTACGACTCGGTCATTCCAGTAAGGATGAAGCCTCCATCGGTGGTTTGATTGACCGAGTACCCCTCGTCGGTGTAGACGCCCCCGAAGGTCTTCATCCATTTTGTCTGTCCGTCCGCGTCAATGCGCAGCAGCAGGACATCCTTCGACGTCGTGTGCTGCATCCATGTCCGACCGACGATAATGAACCCGCCATCCTCGAGTGCCTGGACATCAAAACCCTCATCGTATTCGCTCAGATCGATGGTGCGCAGGAAGAAGGGAGCGGGATCGGCGATGCGGCGACGTGGGGTGTCGGGATCCGTCGGGGCCACGCAGGCAGTGAAGACGACGGCAGCCAGGAGGACGCCGACGGCGGGAACGAAGAGGGACGGATGTGTGCGGACTATCATGCGGTCTCCGTGGCAATTTCGATCAGAACAGCAGCGAGATACCGTAACTCAGGCCAACGCGTTCGGTGGAGAACCATTGTTCCTGGTACGGGTAGGCAAGCAGGGCGCCTTCGAGACCGAGATGGAAACGGACGCGACGATCAGGCATGTACATGAATCCGGCGCCGGCGCGTGCGAGAGGCCAGGCCTGGATCGTGGCACCCGCGCCGATGCTGACATACGGTTCGACGGAGCCGAACAACGGCTGGAAGCGATGACGGTAACCGGCAAGCATCCACGACGTCAGAAGGTTTTGCTCGTAGGCGACAGATTTCCCGTACTCGATTCCGGTATAGTGCTGGGCGAATGCCTCCTGACCGAATTCCAGGCCGTAGTCATCACGTTCGTGGCTGTAGAATACAGCGACCGCCATATTCTGCATCCACGGATTCGAACGCGTCGCCATGTCTGTCTCAGGGAAGGAGGTCGCGTTGATGCCGCGAAGTTCGACAGTCACGAAGCGCAGCAGAGGTGTGCCACGAAGCAGGGGGAAATACTGTCGCGTATCGACGACCTGATCACCCGTCCGCGGCAGTCCACTGCCCGTCTGCGGCAGGCCGTTGCCGGTCTGCATCGCATCGTAGGCGCCGTCACCGTGAACGTTCCCTTCGGCCTGTGACGCCGCCCAGAAATCCGGAGTCTCAACGTATGCGACCGACGGGAAGGCATCATTTGCTTCGCTCTCACTGGCCATGCTGCCATCGACGGCCTCTCCATGCCGTTTACCGAGCGCATCCGGTTGCTGCGCGCTTGCCTGGGCCAAAGCCGGACGCCGTTGAAACGCCGGGGTTCCACCAGACGCCTGTGGAAATGCGTTCGCTGCATCATCGCTCCCCGGTTCGGTCATCGACGATGTGTTGCGGTCGGTCATCGACAATGCCGTGCGGTCGGTCATCGAAGCGACTTCGGAGTCGGGCCGATGGTCGGCGGAGTGCTGACTGTCGGTCCCGGAAAAACCAGCGCTCGATGCGATGGATGCCGGATCGGCAGGTTGCGTCTGCGCAGATGAGGACGTCTGCGCGGATGAGGACGTCTGTGCGGATGAGGACGTCTGTGCGGATGAGGACGTCTGCGCGGACCCCTCCGCATTGTCGGTATTGCGGAGTTTTTCGTCCTGTATGCCGCGGGTCCCACCGGTGGTTGTACCGGGAAGATCTGTCCCGGGAGCGGCGGAGGGACCAATGGCAAGGGCACTGTTGTCGAGACCGGCCGGGGAATCCAGGAGAGAGAAAATGAGCGTGGCCGTGATGATTGCGGCGGCGGCCGCGGAGGCGAGCGGTGACCAGACGCGATGCATGAGGATTGCGGCACCCAGCGTGCGGACGGGGCGGTTTGCCGCTTGCGTTGCGAAGCCGAGGCGGGAAAACACGGCGTTGGAAAGATCGTGCGGAGGCGCGGCGGCGGTGCGGAAACGTTTCGCTTCGCCGCGGATCGCCCGCATCTGCCGGAGGCGCGTACGGAGGTCCGCATCGGCCGACAGGTCCGCATAGAACTGCTCCTCGAACTCCGGTGCGAGTTCATCATCGATGAACGCATGGAGCAGCGCGTCCGGGGTGGTGCTTTCATCAAACATGGCTGTGCTCACTTTTTCTTCTTGACATCAATAGGTCGGTCCGGTGCAGCTTCTTTTTGCTTCGGTGTTTCGTTGAATTCCGCGATATAGGGTTCGAGCGTCTTTCTGATTTTTTCCCGCGCCCGCGTCACGCGAATACGGACGTTTGCATTGGTCAGGTTCATGATGGTTGCGATTTCCTCGTAGGGCAGGTCCGCGAACTCGCGAAGGAAAAAGGCCTCGCGGTAGTCCTCGCTGAGCAGTTCCATGGCCATGTGGATCAGCGCGAGCATTTCGGTCTTCTCGTGAGACGGACCCGCGACGGAAAGCGTATCGTGCTCGATGCTGACCATGGGCTTGCGGTCGCGCTGCATGTTCAAAAAGAGATTGCGCGCGATTTTGATTGTGTACCCTGCGATGTTGCTGATCTCGCGGCCCTGCAGGGCGGACTCATACAATCGGGTGATGGTCTCCTGGAACAGGTCATCACTCTCGTCCTGTCGCCATGCCAGGCAACGGCAGTAGGCATAGAGATTGCCGGAGAGTCGTGTGTACAACTCGCGAAAGGCCGCCTCGGCCCGGCTTCCGCCCTCGCGTACAAGATCGTAGAGTGCGAGGTCAGAAAGTCCGGCAAGCCTCTCCGGCGGGGTATGTTTTGTGCGAAGCCGCAATAGGAGGTCCTCTCATGCCGCGGTTCGTGACCGCATGAGGAAAAGACACGACAGAACGTGTTTTGTTTCAACATACGAAAGGGAAAGGGGAAAAGGGAGAGGGGAGAGGGGAGAGGGGAAGGGGGAGGGCCCCGAAGGCGGGAAGGGCGGGCGGGGATCAACCGGAATCAGCGTGCGTGCCGGAAATCCTCGAGCAGTCCTTCGGTGAGCCAGTTGGC
>JAGTUZ010000044.1 GCA_018224415.1 Bacteroidota bacterium
AATCCGCATCCAGTTGCGTGCGGCTGAGGCGCAACCCGTCAATATTGAGATCCATGGCCGAAAAGCGAAGGCTCATCCCGATTTGTTCGAGTACGCGCTCGGCCTGCAGGTCCGTCACGTCGTAGGTACAGCGCACACCGGCGGCCAGCCATGTTCGCGCGCTGTCGACGTAATAAAAATCGCTCATCTCGATTTTGCCCCCGAGGTCGAACCCCGTAGGACCACCCCGTACGGTGCCGCTCCATATACCGCGGACGAGGAACGTGGATGCGTTGAAATACTTGGCGATGCGCTCGGGATGCTTCAGCGTGAGTGTGTATCGCATGTCCATGAAATCAGCCGTGTCGGCATCGGATGCAACCGGCTCGCCTCGCGCGGAGCCCGGACGCCCCGTCCCGCTTCCCTGCCGCGAGGCGGTGGGCGTCACGGTGTCGGTGCTGTCGGACTTCATCCGGTAGGTGGCAAAAGACGCGTTCAGCGAATCCACGATCATCCCGAATGAGGACGCGAATCGCGGGAGGTCGAAGGTGCCGTCGAGCCGGGCATCGGCGTACTGCGATTGCAGCAGGAGATACTCTTCGCTGCCAGGTTTCTGATGCAGCTGCAGGAGGAAGGTGTCGCGTTCGATACGCATATCCTTCAAACGCGAAGGTTCGAGTACCATCGCGACTTCGCCGGAGGCGGTGGCGGGATCGAGTCCGTCGGCGTCCGCGCGCAAGGTGAAATTCAGATCACTGGTCAACTCCTCGTCGTCGAGCAGCCGGGACAGATCGAGGTGGCCGGCCGTGGCGTTCAGCTGGATTCCTGTGATGCTGTCCGAACGGAAGCTCATCGAACCATCGGCAACAAAACTGCTCTTGCCCAATGTGGTCTGCAAGTCGAGGCGCATGCTGTCTCGATGCACATCGATGTCGACAGAAAACGTGTTGGCGAACAATTTCCGGAACCGTGTGGAATCGCCTTTCAGTTGAACTTCCGCCGTCATGCGTCCAAGCTGCGTGCCATGTCCGCGAATGCTTCCCTGCAGGTTGAGATCACTGCGAAGCTCCGGGTCGAGCAACACCTTGCTCAGGTCCAGGCCCCACGTCTTGATCTTTGCGTCATACACGAGATCCTCCCCGCGCACATCGAGGTCGATGCTCCCTTCCACAGCGCCGGCCTCGCTCCCCATGTCCATCTCGGCCTTGAACCGCAGCGGCTCGCCGGTGAAACTCAGCCGATGGAAGTGCGTCTCTCCCAGTCCCGAAACGTCCATGAGGGGGATACCTGGAAGAACGGCGGGCAAATCGTCGCCGTGGATGACGGTGTTGTCGGACTCGACGTCGATAAACATCTCCGAGCCATCGAGAATGCGCTGCAGCCGCCCGTGAAATGCCAGCCGGCTCCGAGCAGCGTCAAGCTGCAACAGCTCGATGCGAAGATCTTCGAGCGTCCCACCGGCATTCACGCGCAGCGAGGCCGTGCCAGCCATGAAATCGAGCGCCGGCATGAAATAGACGATATCGCGTGTGTCGACCTCCGGAGCATCGAGCAGCAGACGCAGCCGCAGCACGCGGAGCGTCTCGGTGTCGAGCTCTTCGAGCAGATCCGCCCCCTCCACCATCGCTGTCAGGATAAAGGCGGACCGGCCTGTCTGCACCGACAGCTCGTCGATCTCGATGCCATCGTCCCGGAGCGCGATGTCGCCCGAGAGGTTCTGCAGGGATACATCCCCGCTGACGTTGGTCCAGGAGCCCTGATTCAGCCGCAGGAGTTTTTTCTTGGGTGTGACAAGCGCCGAGAGTGCGAGGTTGAGATCCTCGATCTGCATGTGTCCCGTGTCGAGACGGTCGCGTGCGAGGGGACCCGTCGTGGTGGAATCCCAGACGAGCAGGGTCCCGTCGATGATGCGCAGGTTCTCCACCGCGATCACCCAGTCGAACGGTGTGCTCGTTGTGTCGGTGTCCTCCGACGGACGCACCAGCGTGTTGATGTTCCAGTCGCGCCCCTCGGCTTTCGTGATGCGAATGCGCGGGGCATTCAGCGTGAGTTCCTTTATAGTGATGCGTTTCCAGGGGGCCCTGAAAATGTTGTAGCGGAGAACGACGCGGTCGATCTCGGCGACAGGTCCGCTGGCGTCGACCAGCCGCACCCCGCCGAGCACCCAGCCGGAAAAGAGATTTCCCTCGATGGTTTCAATACTGAGCTTGGCGTTGAGAGAGGAATCCGCCGCATCGATGATGGTATCGCGCAGCAGGGATCGAAAGGTCTGTGTTTCGGAGAAACCGATAAGCGCGGCGAGAAGGACCACCAGCGCGAGGCCAGCGAACGCAAGCAGACGCAGCAGCCGGACCACAAGGGGGCGGCGGCGCTTTGTCTTGACAGGGTCAGCGTTCGTGTTTGCAGTATCGCTCAATGATGGTCGTTATGATGTTCGTAGATGACCGGCCTTCGGTCAGTGGAATCGTCAGCACCCGTCCGCCGGCGGCTTCCACTTCGCGACGCCCGACGATATCGTCGAGCGCATAGTCCCCGCCCTTGACAAGTACATCGGGAAGCAGCGCCGAAATGAGATCATAAGGCGTATCTTCACGAAATATCACGACATAATCAACAGACTCCAGCGCCGCCATTACGGCAGCGCGGTCTTCCTCCGGGACAATCGGCTTTGTGGGACCTTTCAGACGGCGAACACTGTCGTCGCTGTTGAGTCCAACCACCATCGCATCCCCACACGCGCGGGCGTCCGCCAGGTATTCGCAATGTCCGCGGTGCAGGATGTCGAACACCCCGTTGGTAAAGACGAGACGGCGCCCTTCCGCCCGAAGGGATGCGCGCACAGACAGCATTTCCTCCAGCGTGTTGACCCGGCCCATCAGTCCAGCACTCCCAACCGTCCGAGGGAGGCCTCGAAAAGAAGGTCGCGGTCGACCGGGACAATACCAACTTCCTCGCACACGAGTCCACCGGCGAAATTCGCGATATGGGCGGCCTCGAGTATATCGGCTCCGCCTGCCATGGACACCCCCAGCGTCGCAATCACCGTGTCGCCCGCTCCCGAGACGTCCGCGACTTTCCGCGCCTTGGTGGGCACGCGCACAATCGTATCGTCGCTTCGCAGCAGCAGCATGCCTTTCTCCCCGAGCGTGAGCAGCACATGTTCGCAGCCCAGCCGTTCGCGCATGGCACGCGCCGCATCGATGAAACTGTCCTCGCCTGCAAGCCGGCGCTTGAGCGCGTCCTCGGTTTCATTGCGGTTGGGTTTGAATACCGTGACGCCCTTGTAGTCGAAGAAATTGTGGTATTTCGGATCCACAAGCACCGGGATGCCATGCTTGTGGGCCATATCAATGACGCGCTCGATGAGTTCAGGTCCGACCACACCCTTGTTGTAATCCTGCAGGATGATGATGTTGATTGACCCGAGGTGGTTCTCGAGGCGGTCGAGCAGGCGGCGTGTTGTATCCTCCTGCAGCGGGTGGCGGTCTTCGTAATCGATGCGCACCACGTGCTGGCTGCCCGCGATGACGCGGGTTTTCACCGTGGTCGGACGCGTGGCGTCCTCGATGAGAAAATCCGTCATGATGCGTTCGTTTTCGAAGATGCCACGGAGCGCGGTTGCGTTGCCATCCTCTCCGATGACGCCGAACAGCACCGGTACCGCGCCGAGGCTTTTGATGTTCAGCGCGACGTTGGAAGCGCCACCGAGATGGTGGCTCTCGCGGAGGACGTCCACCACAGGCACGGGCGCCTCGGGCGAGATGCGTGTGACACTTCCCCAGATGTAGCGGTCGAGCATGACATCGCCGATGACCGCAACAAAGCGGTTCTGTATCTGCGCGAAAATGTCATGCAGGCGGTCTTCGTTGAATTGCATGGTCATGGATACCGGAAAAACTTGTTGATCTGATTCCACGCTTTCTGCGTGTTGTTCTTGTGATAGTCGGGGTGTTCGGGATTGAAGAAAAAACGCCGGGCTTCCTTGTAATAAAAGACATGCAAACGTTTTTTCTGCTCGATGAAAATCTCCCGCAGTTCGTTGACATCGGTGATCGAACATGCAGGATCGAACTGCGCCACATGCAGCTGGAAGCGGCACTGCGCGTCGAGCAGGCGCCGCAGCGCCGTCAGGCCGCCTGTGGGATAGAACAGCGCGGCCCCCTTGTAAAACGGGAAGCGCGCAATCACTTCGATGGCGATGTCCGCGCCCACGTCATACGCGAGAAGGAACAGCCGTCCATCACATCCGTCCTCGTTCGCAATGTCGACCGCGGCGCGGGTGACACGCGCGATGTCGGCAGAGTCGATCGCTGCGGCGGGCACCGAGGAGAATGGAGTCTCTGGCGCGGAGCGCAGCGGAAGCGCATGGGCGCGGAATCCGAGTACCGCCAGCACCTTCAGCGTCGAAGACACGTTTTCCTGCGGACCGTAACGGTCACCGAGCACGATCACGGCCGGACGCCCCGCCTCCCGTGGCAAGGCGTATTCGATGCGCATGGAATCATCGCCGAGCGGAAGCCAGCGCGTCCGCACCTCCGGCGCTACGGGACGTTGCACACGGTCCTGCCCCTCGCGGGACGTTCCTCCTGGTGCCGGGACCTCGCGATCAGGCGTTTCCTGCGCGTGTACGGCCGCTGGCAGCGCGATGGACAGCAGGAGCAGCAGCGTTATATTCGTGACGTATCGCATTCGATGCAAACAAAGCGCCACGGCGAACCGTGGCGATTGTCAAAATACGAAAATTCATCCGGAATTCGCTCCCGGTCAGGAGAGCGGGTGATTCTTGTGAAAGGCGACCAGCCGCCGTTCGAGTTCAGGCAGTTGCTCGTCCCGAACGAGCGAGACACAGGCCCGAATACCCTCGAGCCGCTCGCTTCCCGTGTTGGCAAGAGAGATCGCGCTGATGCCGTAATAGAGGAGTTCCTCGACCAACTGCACGCCATCCATGCCCGGATAGGCGACAGTGAAATAGAAACCGTCGGCGATGGGAACGTCTTCATCCTTGTCATACACGATCGTGAAGCCGTTGGAGATGAAATACTGTTTCATCACCTGTGCACGTCGTCCGTAGACCCTGACCTCGTCGATGAAGCGGTAGGTGGCGTCATTGGTGGCCTTGAGCAGCGCGGCAAGACCGTACTGCGACGAATGGGTGACACCGGCGGACACGGCATAGGCGGAACCGAAGACCATCGCGCGGCCGAATTTCGTTTGCGTGAAATACCGTGTCAGCGTCGGTACCTCGCGCTCGAACAGCGTGTCGGAAATCACGAGCATGCCGATGCGCTGCCCGGCGTAACTGAAGGCCTTCGAGCTGGAAATGAGCAGCACGTAATTGTCCGTGTATTTTCCGACAGTCGGCTGGAACGGCGGCTCTCCGGGAATGGAGTAATCCTTGCGGAAATCCATCGTGAAATACGCGAGGTCTTCCATCACCACCACGTCGTACTTCGTCGCCAGCTCGCCGATGATGCGCAGTTCGGTATCGGTGAAACAGATCCATGTCGGATTGTTGGGATTCGAATACAGCAGGCAGGAAATGTTGCCTTCCTTCAGGATAGCCTCGAGCGGCTCGCGCAGCGCCTCGCCGCGGTAGTTGTAGACGTCAAGACTGCGATGTTTGATGCCCAGGACGTTCAGCTGCTGCTTGTGCACAGGGAAACCGGGATCGAGGAACAGCACGGTGTCCTTGTCCGGATTCATGCGTCCCGCCACCATGAAGGTGACGAAGCTGCCGCTGGTAGACCCGGTGCACGGCAGGCATCCCGCGGCACGCACATCGAGATCGAGATACAGTTTCACGAAACGGGAGATTTCGGTCTTCAGCTCCGGTATTCCCTGGATGTCGGGATAGAACGAGGCGCAGCCGTTGTCCAGCGCCTGTTTTTCGGCGTCGATGCCAATCTGCGCGGCGGGCAGTCCGGGAATGCCCATTTCCATGCGGATGAAGGGAATTCCGCTCTCGCCCTCGATTTCATTGATCAGGGTGCGGATTTCACGAATGGATGCGCGGCCGACGCTTTTGAGTCCGCTCGCCGCGATTTTTTCGTCGACAATGGTACGGTTGATCGGGGTGTTGCTCATGTGCTGCCTGTGACTCGATGGAATGGGAAAAAGGCTGGAACGGGATAAAAATATCGTGCTCCCTCGCACTCTCGAAGCTACGGATTTTACCCTGCATTCACAATCCGCGAACGCGCGAATGCGCAAAGCGCGGAGCCTTCGCTCCGCGCCTTGCGCGATCTTGGATGTCTGATGAAAACCGTCCTTCCCGGCTTCGTTCCGCTTCGCGGAACTACGCCGTGGCAAGCCGTCCTAACGTTCCTCCACCTCTTCCTCCGATTCGATGGAGGCAGTGTCGGAATTCGCGGTCACATTCCGGACCGGATCGCCAGCCATGGCGGCTTTCTTCACGTCAGGATCGATCTCGTAGCTCTCGAGCCGACGTGCGTCCTTCGCACGGCGGGAACGCGCGACGAGAAAACCGAGCATGATGATGATGATGCCTGCCCAGACCAGGCTGATGAAGGGTTTGAGCGAGGCCTCGACAACCAGCGTCTCGCGTGCGTCCTTCGCGTCAAAGGGGATGTTGGGGTTCTTCAGTCGCACCTCGACGCTTGACAGAGCCAGGTCTTCCTGGTTGGGCGTCATGGCGAGGATCTCGACCTGCAGGTCGCCGGCGGCGACGAACCCCGGCTTGCTGTCGACGCCATCCGGACCCGTGCTGCGCGTCACGTTCAGTTCCTGCGGATCGCTGCCGTATTTCTCGACGCGGAATACGCCGCCGATGGTAAAGCTCTGCGAGGTGCGGGAATTGTTCATGTCGAAATCGACGAAGGTGATCGTGTAGCCGCCGTAGTCGAAGGACTGTCCCTTCACGAAAGCGAAGCGCTTGCCACCCTCGGGTTCGGGCGCGTACAGTGCCTGCGGTTCGACGTACACGTCGGTGACGAAGGATTTGGCGATGCCAGGATTGCGCATGATCTGTTCCTGGCCGCCGTAGTTCGAAACGAACATGATGGTGTTGACGGTCTCGATCTCCTCTCCTGTGACCGCATCGTCCAGGCGCACCTTGAAGTAGTAGCGCTCGCCGTTCCAGAACGTCTCGTTGCCGGTGTAGGTGAAGCGGTAGCCGCTCCATTCCACGGGCTCGCCCTGTTTGAGCTCGATGCTCTTCGAGCTGCTGTAGTAGCCCGAGCCGATGACACCGAGCAGCGTCAACGCTACGCCGATATGCGCGACGTATGCCCCGGCGAACTTCGGGTTGCCGCGCACGATCCGGTATGCGATCACGATGTTGGAGAAAAGAGAGAAGGAGGACGAAAACGCCAGCAGGATCATGCCTGTGTTGAATACCTTGCCAACGAACACGATGCCGAGCGTTGCGACCACGGCGAGCGCCAGCGGCAGCATGAGTTTTTTCAGCAGCATGTCGATACGTGTGGTACTCCACATCAGCAGCAGGGTGAAGCCGGTCATGAGCGTCATCACGATGGCGAGAGGGAGTCCCATCGCGTCGTAGAATGCC
>JAGTUZ010000045.1 GCA_018224415.1 Bacteroidota bacterium
AGGCGCTGGAGACGCTGATGAATCGCTACGTCTGCCGCCTCCAGGTCGCCGAGAGCGGGGAAGTGCTGTTTGATTTCGGCAGTGCGCTGCGACGGCGCGATTCGAAAACACTCCGCGAACATCTCCGCACAGCTGCTGAGCTGCTGTGGAAGGTGTTCACCGTCGGGTTCAAGATCTGGATCACGGTAATGCTGGTGCTGTACTTCGTGATTTTCGTCATCCTGCTTCTCGTGCTGATGTTCGCAGGCAAGGATGAAAAAAAAGGCATCAAGCTCGGCTGGCTCGGTGACCTCTTCGCCGACATCTTTTTCCTTTCCTCTCGCAACATGATGATCGTGCATGCGATGGACGGTGCCGGATACCGCCACCGCGCCTTCCGCCAGGAGAAACGATCCGGCGGTGGAGCGGAGACGAAGAAGCGGCTGGTGCAGTCGGTGTACGATTTTGTATTCGGACCGCCGCGTCCGAATTATGATCCGTTTTCCAACGAGAAGGAAGTCGCGGCATGGCTGCGGACGCAGGACGGCGTGCTGACCATGACGGAACTGGTCGCACTTGCGGGATGGACCTACGATCAGGCCTCCGAACGCATGGCCGACTACCTGACGCGCTTTCGCGGCGAGGCGACCATCACCGACGACGGCGTGCTGATCGGAGATTTCCACCGGATGCTTGCGCGGGGCGACAGCGACATCGCGGGCGGGACGGTCGAGCTGTTCTGGGAAGAATACGAGGCGCCATACGAGGTGACCGGCAACAGCACGGGACGCAATGCGGCGATCATCGGCATGAATGCCTTCAACCTTCTGTTCGCCGCCGTCATCCTCGGCTCTCCCGCGCTTCGCGATACTGTGGAATTCCTGCTCTTCGATTACGGATACGACGTGAGCATGGGAGCGCTGTTCTCCGTGCTCGGCATCGTCCCGCTCGCATTCTCCCTGCTGTTCTTTGCCGTGCCTCTGCTCCGCCTGCTTCCGACCCGTCGGCTGGAAGCGGAACGCAGGAAACGCAACGCGCGCCGGCGCGTGCTGCGGCATGTTTTCGACCGGAAGGGACGCCCCGCCTCCCTGCATGAGTACCTCGTCGCCGTCCGACAGGAAGGCGGCAAAGGCATGCGCGACGAACAGGTGCGTGGCATTCTCGAGGAACTGCTTCCCCGGTATGGCGGACGTACCGACCTGGCCGAAGACGGCACGGTGCTGTACATCTTCGACCGTATCAACCGCGAGGAGGTTGCCGCGGCACGCGAACGCGCGACGAAACGATTGGACCCGGGCACAGCCAACGCACTGGGCGAAGTGATCTTCGACACCGGAACGCCCAGCGTGTGATCATTATTCCCCCGAAGGCCCGCCGGCGCCATCGCCCCGCCGGCGCCATCGTCCCGCTGCTGCCATGAGGTGGATTATCATCGGCGGTTCGTGTATCTTCAACTTTCAATCAGAATTCCCCCTTTGGGTGTCTGCCGGAAAGCCCAGTTCCGGCGCACCGTCACGGATCCGTTCCGGATCCCCTCCGTAGCAGGATCAGTTCAGGAGAGCACCATGTACGAGAAAGAAGAACACCGGCTTATCCGGAGTACCATCCGCGAATTCGCGGAGCAGGAGATCAAGCCCCTCGCCCGGGAACTCGACGAGCGCCAGGAATTCTCCTACGAGATCACGCGCAAAATGGGAGAGATCGGACTCTTCGGCATGGTGACACCGGAGAAGTACGGGGGGCAGGGCATGGATTATCTCTCCTACATCATCGCCGTGGAGGAACTGGCGCGGGTCGACGGCTCGCATGCCGCGACCGTGGCGGCGCACAATTCCCTCGGCATCGGACCGCTGGTCAACTTCGGCACCGAGGAACAGAAGATGAAGTATGTTCCGCCTCTCTGCAGCGGGGAAGCCCTCTGGGCCTTCGGTCTGACCGAAGCAGAAGCGGGGTCGGATTCCCGCGGCAGCAAGACAAGCGCCCGGCTGGAGAACGGCCGCTGGATCATCAACGGGTCGAAGATCTTCATCACCAACGGATCCACCACGATCACAAAAGGGGCGACGGTGCAGACGGTCTCCGGGGAAGCCGACGGCAAAAAGGAATTCTCCACTATTATCGTCGAGGCGGACACGCCCGGCTTCACGGCCCGGA
Source organism: Bacteroidota bacterium (assembly GCA_018224415.1). Taxonomy (GTDB): domain Bacteria; phylum Bacteroidota; class Ignavibacteria; order SZUA-365; family SZUA-365; genus SZUA-365. The sequence continues at coordinate 2,134 of JAGTUZ010000045.1, forward strand.
CGATGAAAGACAAAATGATGTGGCGCGCGTCGAACACATCGGAGTTGTACTTCGACGACTGTACCGTCCCGGAAGACCATCTGCTGGGCAATCGCGGCGACGGTTCGAAGATCATGCTTAAAACGCTCGACGACGGACGCCTTTCCATCGCCGCCATGGGCCTCGGTCTCGCGCAGGGCGCCTATGAAATGGCCGTCACGCATGCACAGACGCGCAGGCAGTTCGGCAAGCCCATCGCGAACTTCCAGGCGATCGCCTTCAAGATCGCGGACATGGCCTTGAAGGTGGAACTCGGCCGCAATCTTCTCTACAAGGCGTGCTGGCTCAAACAGACGGGACAGGAATTCGCCATGCAGTCTGCGATGGCAAAGCTGTACTGCTCCGAAATCGCACGTGAGGTCGCCGATGAGTCCGTGCAGATCCACGGTGGCTATGGATTGATGAAGGAATACGATATCGAGCGTTTCTATCGCGACCAGCGGCTGCTGCAGATCGGAGAGGGCACGTCCGAAATCCAGCGCCTCGTCATTTCCCGCTACATCCTCCGCTGAGCCGCGCATGCAGCAGTTCACCGTGCTTGTGGAAAAAGGCCTCGACGGTGTCGACGCCTCCATTCCTTCGATCCGGGAGTGCGAGACCTGGGCGCCAACGGAGGACGAGGCGCTTACATCCCTGGTCGAGCGTCTGGCGTATTTCCTCCGCCGTGAACAGGGCTTCAGGCATCAGATCGATTACATGCGAAGGGAAGATGGCAAGACCTGGTACAAGCTTATCATCCGTTCCTGACGTGTTCGCCTGCGTCCCACGTACCCTGGCCGTGATGATCTGCCTGCTCCTGTTGTGCAGCGGTCTCGGAGCGCAGGATCATCCCCTCCACCAGGGACGCTTCCGTTCGCAGCCGGACAGCCTGCGCCTGCAGGCGCTGTTCCAGCGCGTGTTCGAGCTCTACAAGGAACATCCGGATTCGGCTCTCGAGACCTCCCGCCAGGCGTACGAACTGGCCAGGACATCGATCGTGGGCGGAGACCATCCCGATCTCGCAACGGCTATCTCGAATCTGGGATTCTTTCTCGACAATGCGGGGGATCGCAAGGGCGCACGACCGCTGTACACTGAGTCACTCGCAATGAACCGGCGTTTGTACGATGGCGACCATCCTGCGCTGGCCCAGGCGATGAACAACATGGGTTATTTCCTGAACGGCGCCGGAGAGCTGGCGACAGCGGAAACCCTGTTCGTGGCCGCGCAAGAGATGAAGACGCGCCTGTACGCCGGCGATCACAGCGAACTTGCGATCGGTCTCAACAATCTGGCCGTGTTTTTCGACGAACAGGGGCGGTCCGCTCCCGCACGGGTCTACTATGATTCCGCCTTGGCGATGACACGGCGCATCCATGACGGTGATGCGGCGGAACTGGCGTCGATGATCGGAAACGTCGGCTACTTCCATGTAACACAGGGACGGCTGCGCGAAGGGGAGTCGTTTTATCTCGAGGCGCTTGCCATATACGAAAGACTCTACGCGCACGAGCACGAGAGTATCGTCACCATGCGCAACAACCTTGCATACCTGTACGAGTTGCAAGGCAGAATCAGGGAAGCGGAGGAACGGTACGTCAGTGTCGTGGAATCCGCACGCCGGCTGTATCCTGACGACCATCCCGTGAAGGCGACGGCGATCAACAATCTCGGCAGCTACTATCTCGGACGCGGCATGGACGCGGAGGCGGAACCGCTCTACATCGAAGCCCTGGAAATGCGGCGGCGACTGAATCCCGAAGGAAATGTGGATCTGCTTGTCTCGATCAACAATATGGGATACTTCCACACGCGGCGCGGACGCTACCGCGAGGCAGAGGAGATGTTTGCCGAGGCCGGGCGCGTTCTTGACCGCATCGCTCCGGGCGACCACCCGTATCGGGCGCTGCATCTCAACAACCGGGCTTCACTGCTCGCGGAACAGGGGCAGCACGCGGCGGCGGAAACGCTCTACACAACGAGCCTCGAGATGAAGGAGCGACTGTATGAGCAGCCACACAAGGAAATCGCCCTTGCCTGCAATAACATCGGGACGGCGCAACGTGAACAGCGTCGCCTTGCCGATGCTGCCGCGATGTTCACACGGGCGATCGATATCTTCCGCCAACTCGAGGAGAGCGTCGACTACGAGATCGCCGTCTCCCTCGGTAATCTCGGCAGGGTGGAGATCGATCTGGGAAAAACGGATGAAGGCATCCGGCATCTCGAAGAGAGCGACGAGCTTCGGCGGGACCTTTTCCCCGACGGACATGTCGACCGGATCGTCTCCGAACGGAATCTCGCAAAGGCGAACATTCTGCTGGGCAATACACAGGAGGCGAGGAAGCATCTTGATGAACTGCTCCTGCAGCTCGACGCCGCCTTGCGGCTTTCCTTCGGCTTCGACAGCGAGGCGCATCAACTTGCGTTCATGAACAACGTCCTGAAGCCCAATCTCAATCTGATCACGCTGTATTGTCTTCGCAACGCGGAATCGGATCCTTCCGCCCCGGCCCTGATGCTGCAGTCACTGCTCCGTTTCAAGGGCGCGATCGCGAACGAATCGGCCCGCCGCAGTGCCGAGTGGTCGAAGGACCGGTACACCATTTCGCTGCGCGAGCAACTGACCGGTCTCAGGGAACAGGACGCCCAACTTTCCAGCCGTCCGCAGGACGACGTCCTTCGCGCCGAACGGCTGCGCATCCAGCGCCGTGCGGATTCTCTCGACGCAGCGCTGCGCAAACTGGACAGGGAATACGAGAAACTTCGTTCCCGTCAGGAAGCCGACTGGCGCGACATCCAGCGGCAACTGAAATCGGATGAAGCGCTCGTCGAATTCGCGGCTGTCCCCGTCAGCGAGAATAATGGGAGCGGCGGTGACACGCTGCAATACGCGGCCGTGATCCTACGGCGCAGCGGTGCGCCCGTCATCGTGCGGCTCGCGGATGAAGCGCGGCTCGCCACATACGTCTCCGAAGCGATCGATCCCCGTGTCCCTTCCTATGTCACCCAACGGGACGTGGCCGAACAGCTCTCCGGCCTGGTCTGGGAACCACTCGAACGCTTTCTCGACGGTGTCAACGCCGTCTGGCTGATCCCCGATGGCCTGCTGCATCGCCTTTCCTTCCATGCGCTGCTGACACGTGACGCATCGGGCGGCTTCGTCCATCTCGACGATCGCTACGAACTGCACCTTTTGACAGGAGCCCGCGACCTGCTCTCGCGCAACGTGCGCTACCGTCCTCAACCATACCGGCGGCCCGATGACGCGGTGTTGTTTGGGGCCCCGCAGTTCTCCGATGGAGCTTCGGACGGCACGACGTCAGGCGAACGCTCCCAAACGGCCGCCGACACGAGAGGGGGAAGTTGGGGACCCTTGCCCGGGACGCGCACGGAAGTCGAGGAAGTGGACCGGCTTTGTCGGGAACGCAGTGTGCCGAGCATCGTGCACACGGGGGCCGATGCGACGGAAGAGCGCATCAAGGAACTGAGCGGGCAGTCGCCGCGCATCCTGCATGTTGCGACCCATGGATTTTTCTTTCCCGTGCTGCGGGTCCGTCTGCAGGACCTGCCCTTTTCCCTGCGCTCACGCGGGGGTGCGGTGCAACTGAGGACGGAAGACAATCCGATGCTCCGGTCGGGACTGGTCCTCAGTGGTGCGAATGTGGCGTGGACAGGAGCATCACCGGCGCCCCGTCAGGATGACGGCATTCTCAGCGCACTCGAAATCAGTCGCCTCGATTTTTCGGGGACCGACCTCGTCGCCCTGTCTGCCTGCGAGACCGGCCTGGGCGACATCACCAACGGAGAGGGGATCTTTGGGCTGCAACGGGCCTTCCAGGTCGCCGGGGCGTCCCGGCTGCTGATGACGCTGTGGAAGGTGGCGGACGAAGCGACCGTCGTGCTGATGAAACACTTCTACGACCGCTACCTCGCGGGAATGGATGCCGACAAGGCCTTCCGTGAGGCACGCAAGGCGATGCGCGCGGTGTACCCGAATCCCTGGTACTGGGCGGGGTTTGTCCTTATCGAACAATAAGGGATATACGGCAGGTGAAAATCGGATAAATGGGGAGCAGGTGGGAGTCAGCGTTCCCGCAGCATGTACAGTGTGCCGTCGTCACTTCCGATTGCGATGGAGCCGTCGGGACCGATGGCGGGCGTGCTGTGGATGGCGTCGCCTGTCTCGAAGCGCCAGAGCACCGTGCCGTTCGCGCGAACCGCAGTCAGGCGGCCATCCAACGTGCCGATGTAGGTGACGCCGTTGACATCCACGGCGGGACTGCCTTCTCCGCCTGCCTGTGCCACCGCGATGTCCCAGAGCATCCGCCCTTCGTTATCGAAACGAAACAGCTTTCCTTCGTCGGTCATCACTGTCACGAGTGCCTCGCGCGTGACCGACGGTGTCGTGCGGATGCGGGACGGCAGACGCACACGCCAGTCCAGGGTGCCGTTCGGTCGGAGGGAATGCAGCCACCCCACTTCATTGCCGATGAGAATTTCTCCATTCGGACCGACGCTGGGACTACCGCTGAACGGCGCGGCTGTCGGAAAGGTCCACCGCAGAGAACCGTCCCGGGAGATGGCGTAGAGAATCTGGTCCCTGCTGCCGATATACACGGTCTGACCGTCACGCGACAGCGCGGGACTTCCTTCGATCGGTCCGTTTGTCAGGAAACGCCAGCGGAGGACTCCGTCCGGCGCAAAGCTGTATACCGCATGATCGGTGCCGCCGACGTAGATGTTCCCTTCATCGTCCCGGGCGGCATTGGACCGGAGCACGGGAGCACCGACAGACACGCTCCATCGTTTGAGGCCCGCGCCATCCAGCAGATACACATTGGCGCTGCTGCTGCCGAAGGCAGCGCTCCCGTCGTTGTGCAGGGCGGGCGCGTTCCGTATCCATGCGCCGCCGGTGCTGTACCACCAGCGCAGTGCGCCGTCGGGATAGAGACTGCGGAGCTGGAAGTCATCTCCACCCAGCAACGCGTTGCCCGCGGCGTCGAAGGAGACGGAGCCGCGGAGGGCAGAGGTCGTTTCGCGTTTCCATTTGACAACCGGGACGGAAGGGCCGGCGAGGCGGCTGTGTCCACTGTGTTGCGCATCCCGCATGAACATCCACCAGTCACCGCGTCCGGTGACACCTTCGCCGGAGATCGTCACGTGAAACGGAGCGGACCAGTCCGAGAGGCGACCCGCCGCGTTGACGGCACGGCAGCGGATGGTGAAACGACCGGAGGAAAAATAATAATGCGTGGTCGTGAACCAGAGCCCGCTCTCGATGCCCGCATGCGAGTCGATCGGACGTCCGTCGCCCCAGTCGACCTCGTAGGTGAGCGAGAGGCCGGCGGGGTCCTCCGAGGCGATGACAAGTTCGATACGTTCGTCCACCGCGGCGGAGTCCGTCCCCCGGATAACAACAGGCGTACCCGGTGGAGCATTCGGTTCGTTTGATCCGCAGCCAGACAACGCGGCAATCGCGAGCAGGATGAAAATCGAGAGTGAACGACTCCATCCCGGGATGCTGTGCACACTCCGCGCGAGGTCATCCCCCGGAACGGTACCCGGTGTGCCCGGTGTACCCGGTGGGATCAAAGGCGGAGTTGTCTCGAATGGCTGCATGAGCGGAATCTACAAGTCCCGACGCAGGAATGAAAGACGAAAGTGCGGTGCCGTGGGACGCAGTGCCGTGGGACGCAGTGCCATGGGACGCAGTGCCGTGGGACGCAGTGCCATGGGACGCCGCGCAGCGTGATCGTCGGTTATGCCGTTTCAGATGTCCCTGACACTATCATTTGGTATCGATGGCGTGGGCGCTGGTATCCGCAGGTTTTTCAAAAGTTCACGCATTTCAAAACGCAGCTCACGTTCGATGCCGTCCGGCAGCAGCAGGGTCGTGTCGATGTTCATATGGACGATGCGGATACTGTCTGCTTCCATCGTGATGCTGACCTCCGGAACGTCGGGGGCGACACGCAGGCGACGTCCGGCCGGTGCCTTGCGCACCGGGAACTGCAGGTTGCGCCCGAGTTCCTCCTCTATGCGGATGAATTCGCGGTCGCGCAATTCCTCGCTTTCGCGACGGAGGACAACGATCTGCTGCCGCAGCTTCTGGAATTCCTTTTCGATCCCGTCCATGAAACCTGATTCAACGTCGATGGAAATGGAAATCGCTTCTCCACCATTCTGAACCGTCACCGGATTGATGCGCACGCCTTTCGGCGGGAGAGGAGGTGGCAGTTCGTCGCCCACGCGGCTGGCGTAACTGCGCGCCAGTTCCTGCACGCGGAATTCAAAGCGCGGAAGACGTTCGGAATGACCCATCAGCCGGCGCAGGCTGTCCATGTCGAGGGAAATCCTCACGACGGAGTAGCTGTTGTTGTCGAAGACAACGAAGTCGTTTCCGGAACGGACGGTACGGATGTGATCCAGCACCTGCTGGGGTGGCGGCGGTGGCGAAAGGTCCCGGGAATCACGGCGGGACGCCAGCGTGTATGGCGCCTTTCGCTCGTCGAGAAAGCGCTCGAAACGCAGGAGTTGTTCGGGTTCGAGATTCGAAGCGATGCCCGAAAGAATGACCGTGTTGAATCTGCCGATCGATGGATTGACCGCGATCTCACGCCCTTCGTTGACCAGCACGGCCGATTCGAGCTGACGCTGGGCGTAGTGGAACAGGGTGTCGAATACTTTTCGTTGTGCTTCGGTGGGACGGATTTCCTGATACAGTTCATCGACGGTCGCCGCCGGACGTAAGGGAGCCGCGCTGCTCGCCAGTTCAAAACGATAGCCCTCATCGGTGTTTTTGTCCACGCGTAGCAGCGTTCCGTCCTCCATATCGAGAGGGAGCGTCCCGAACATCGCAAATTCGAGCACCTGATCCCGGTTGGTACGTTCGAACAGCGGCATGATCCATCCCTTCACGATGGTTTCCTCGTAGGCGTACTGCATTTCCGAGCCGGTGTCGCTGACATAACGGTAGATATCGTTGCGCTGGATCCAGGCAAAGACAAGAATCGCAACGGCGAGCACAGCGACGGCGGTTACGGGAAGGGGACCGAGGCGCCGGGTGCCGGCAAGCAACCCGGGGTCGCGCTTCTCCTCTTCGCGGATGCGGTTTGTGATCCGCTCGGGGAGCCAGGGATCGGCAGGAATGGGCGGTCGCGAGGCGAGCAAAACACGAAGCCGCTGCAGCGACTCGTATTCATTCCGGACGTCCTCATCCTGTTCGATGCTCATGGCGACGCGCTCGCTGTCGGCCGCGTCAAGTCGGCCGTCCAGAAACAGCGTCAGCTCGAGCGACAGAGCGTGGCCGCGGCGTCCTTTTCTTTTGCGTCGCCTCGGGGGAGCCCCGCCGTTGGGTTCATTCTGCGGGAGACGGTGATTTCGCTTCGTTGTCATGGTTTCATCCTTCCAGCAGAGGCTTCAGATAATTCCGGAGCATGCTGCGTCCGCGAGAGAGGCGGGATTTCACCGTGCCCAGTTCGCAACGCATGACATCCGCCATTTCCTCGTACGACAGCCCTTCCATATCCTTGAGAATCACGGGGAGGCGGTACTTCTCCGGCAGCCGCTGCAGCCCGCGGTCGATCAATTCCCGTGTTTCATGTTCATGCGGTTGGACGGTTGTTTTCATGATCACTTCCTTGTCATGCCTTTCCATAAGGGTCTGCAGGGAAAAAACGCGTCGCAGCTTCCTCCTGCGCATTTCATCACGGCAGCGGTTTACGGTGATGCGGTACAGCCAGGTGGAAAACGCCGCGTCGAAGCGGAAATGCTCCAGCGCACGGTAGACCTTGAGAAAGATGTCCTGTGTCAGGTCGTCAACCAGTTCGCCCGAATGGAAAATCGAGTAGACGAGATTGCGCACGCGTTCGACGTGGCGTTCCATCAGCAGCCGGAAGGCGGATTCATCTCCCGACTGGAAGCGGGTGATCAATAGATCGTCACCCATTTCTTCGCTGCGGGGAGGAGTGGACTGTGCGATGAGTGTTCCTCTCATACCTTCTGGCATTTTTCCATACCGGACTATAGACGGAAGGAGCGGGCGGAAGTTCCAAAAAAGTACGAATTTCTGGTTCGTGCGGACAGTCATTTCTCCGGGTCCCGGTCGCGGGCTATATTGGTGGGGAACGTGATGAGTGAATTCCCCCCGTATATCGATGTGCATACGCACCGGTACGCCGCGCCAGGCGAGACGGTGTCGGTGCTCAGTGTGGAACTCGGGCAACTGCCGCAACATCCGCAGCTGCCGCGCTGGTGCTGTGTCGGTCGCCACCCCTGGCATGCGGCGGCGGAATCGGGTGGATCGGTTGCGAAACAGCTCGATGCAGCCCTTGGCACCCCGG
>JAGTUZ010000046.1 GCA_018224415.1 Bacteroidota bacterium
AAGGAATCTTCCACACCATGGACGGCGGCGCGCACTGGCACCTGCAATACGATCCCGGCAGGACCCGCATGACGGATGTCTTGTTCCTCGACGAACAGATCGGCTGGGCCGTGGACGATCATTCTCACGTTCTCGCAACCACCGATGGCGGTGTACGGTGGAATCGGACAAAACTCGATGCACCGGGACACGGTATCCTTCTCGCCGTGACCTTTCTCGATGCCGCGCGTGGCTGGGTAGCAGCAGAAAAAGGGACCCTGTTTTCCCCTACCGACGGGGGCGCATCGTGGACGGAGCAACAGCTGCCCGTGTCGGGAGACATCTCGCATATCGCCTTCGCCGACGCCGGTCGCGGCATCTGCCTGACGGTCGACGGCGAGGGCGCCGCGACGACGGACGGCGGAGAGACCTGGCGGGGATGGAGTTTCGGCAAGGACTACCGACCCGAAGCGCTCGCGCTTCCCGACGACACGACGGCCGTCATCCTCGCGACGATCAACCGGCAGAAAACCGTGGTCCTCCGCAGCAGCGACGGCGGACGTTCCTGGATCACAACAACCATTTCCGAAAGCGGCATGCCCGGCAGGGCACTGTCCATCAGTGATGATGGTCATGGCTTGCTGTTTCTCGCGGACGGCGCTGCCTTCACCACCGCCGATGCGGGACTGACCTGGCAGACCCTTCAGACCCCATTGGGATTCCCGGTCAGGGACGTTGACGTCCCCATCCCCGGACGCGTCTTCGTCGCCGGACACAACGGTTCCATCCTGCGAGTGGATTTGAAAGAGGGTACAAGGATCCAGTCGAAACCCTGATTCGGCTGGGTGAGTCCGCATACTGCGTACAGCGTACTGCGTACAGCATACAGCGTACAGCGTACAGCATACAGCATACAGCGTACAGCATACAGCGTCCTTCGTCCTGCCGTATTGCATGCATCCCCTCATTCAGCTACGGCGCGCTGGGGCGCGCCGTCCCCAGACCCGCGCCGTCCCCAGACCCGCGCCGTCCCCGGACCCGCGCCGTCCCCAGACCCGCGCCGTCCCCAGACCCGCGCCGTCCCCAAACCCGCGCCGTCCCCAAACCCGTTTTTCCAATTCCCCTCCCTCCTCCGTACATTACCACCCGACAACACGGAGAATGACAATGAAACTCATCCGCTTCGGCGTGTCGCTGCCGGAGGACCTCAGTCAAAAATTCGACCGTCTCATCAAGCGCAAGCGATACCCCAACCGCTCCGAAGCCATCCGTGACATGATCCGGCGCGAGTTGGTGCAGGAGGACATCGACAGCGATCGCGAGGTGGCGGGCGTGCTGAGCCTGTTGTACGACCACCACAAAACCGCGATCTCGGAAACCCTCAATGCGCTGCAGCACAACCATCACGAGTCGATCATCTCGACCACACATGTACATCTCGACCATGACAACTGCCTTGAAGTCATCATGCTGCACGGTCGTGCGAGGGACATCAAGACATTCGCCGACGGCATCATCTCCATCAAGGGCGTCAAGCATGGCGGGCTGCATCTCACTTCCACAGGCGAGGAACAGCACTGAGTGGAGCGGACAGGCATCATAAACCAACTCCTGCGCCGCCTGCGTTTCGTCGTACCCATGCTGCTGGCGCTGGGCGTACTCGTCCTTCTGCGCGCACCCGGTGAGGAGGTCATGTTCCGCCTCGCCGGTATCAGGATCACGCAGGAAGCCCTGACCACGGCGGGATGGACCACCATTCGCCTGCTGGCCATCGCCACGGCGTCGATGCTGTTTACCCTTCTCGTCCCGCTCTCGCACGTCGTCGACGGCATGCGGCGTGTGCGCATACCGCACCCGGTGGTATCGGTGACGTGGATGACCGAACGCTTCCTGGCAATACTCACTTCGGACCTGCGCCGAACGATGGACGGTGTACGTGCCCGTTCCGCGGCGCTTGCGCTTCCCCGCCGCGTACTGCTCGGCACACGCATCGCGGCAAGTTTTCTCCTGCGTGCGGTGGCGCGCAGCGAATATCTGGCCGACGCCATGACCGCACGTGGTTTCGACGGACGCATTCCCATCCTCCCGGGCGCACGCTGGATGCGGCGAGACAGCTTCATCGCAAGCGCCTGCCTGGTTGTTTTCATCGTGGCGATTGTCCTGTGAAACGCGAGACCTCCCCCCATCCTGAACGCATCCTCGACTGCCGCGGTCTGCACTGCGCCTGGCCCGGCGGCGCGTTGGCACTCGAGGACGTGGACCTCACCATGAGACGCGGTGAGCGCGTGGCACTGATTGGTCCCAACGGTGCTGGCAAAAGCACGCTGCTCCGCGCCCTGATCGGACTCGTGCCCTTCGAAGGAGAGATCCATGTCGAAGGACTGGCATTGCGGAAGTCCACCCTCCGGGATATCCGTTTGCGCATCGGTCTGGTCTTCCAGCATCCCGACGACCAGCTGTTCTCCCCGTCGATCGCCGAAGACGTGGCCTTTGGTCCTGCCGCGATGGGACTCTCCGCCGACGAGGTCACGGAGCGGGTGCGAGAGGCACTCGACACGACAGGCCTCGGGGAGATGGCGGCACGCAATCCTCTCGAACTCAGCTACGGCGAACGTCGCCGCGCTGCCATCGCGACAGTGCTCTCGATGCGTCCCGTCCTGCTGGCAATGGACGAACCCTCCTCCAACCTCGATCCTGCCCACCGCCGCCGGCTCATCCGCTGGCTGCAGGAGCAGACCGACCTCACCCTGCTGCTCGCAACGCATGATCTCGACATGGCCGCGGAAACCTGTACCCGCGCCGTCCTGCTCTCACGCCGCATCGTTGCCGACGGACCGATCCGGGACATCCTCGCCGACCGCGCGCTGCTCGAACGGCATGACCTCGAACCCCCGCTGGGCATGCAGGGCATGCGGTATTACGAAACATAATCCGTTCCGCCACGGCGGGCTGTCAGCCTGAGGCTGAGCGCCGCCCCAGGCCTTCTCCTCGCTTCCTTGCTTCGGATACGTCCACCTTGTATCCAAAAAATGGCTTTTGTAGTTTAGTAACACGAATATGATTTTCGTGTTACACTGGAGCCCGACATGATCACGCACCTTCGCCACCTGGCACTGTTCACCTTCCTGTTCACGCTGACCGTCACGGCACAGCAGAAAGAAGACGCCCCGCATTTTTCCCTGCGCGACTCCGTCGTGGTCGTGGCGAGCCGCTACGCCTCGCCGCTGGCACGCGAGACCAACTCGCTCACGGTCATTTCCGCCTCCACGATCGAGCGCATGGCTGACCACTCGCTGCTCGAGGCCGTGGCATGGGAAACACCGTCTGCATACCTTGCCGACACGCGTCTTGGCGGCTTCGGTGTCGGATCAGCCGGCACGGGCATGCTCTCGCTGCGTGGCATGGGCGGAAAACCCAATACCGGCGTGGCGGTGATGATCGACGGCCACCCGGATTTCATGGGGATCTTCGGACATCCGCTGCCGGACGTCTACGGCATGGATGAAGTCGAGCGAGTGGACGTACTGCTCGGTCCCGCGTCCACGGTGTTTGGAAGCAGCGCCATGGGTGGCGTGGTGAACATCGTCAGTCGCTCGGCGCTGCGCAACAGCACGCGCGTATCCGTCGAAGGCGGGAGCTGGAATACCTACGCCGCTTCGGCCGGCGTCAGCCGCCGCTTCGGCGACCACGGCCTGCAGCTCTCCGTTGCCCACAGCCACAGCGACGGACATGTGCCGCAGTCGGATTTCACCGGTTCGCGCGTGCAGGCATCCTGGGACTGGCGAATGTCCCCCGGCTGGCAGCTCTCCCTGCGGGGACGCTACGTGCCCTACACCTTCGACGACCCGACACGCACGGGCGACCCGGTGGGCCTCGGCACCTATGGCGACATCCAACGGGGCATGGGACAGATCGTGCTGCGCAATGACGGCGCTCTGCTCAGCGGATCCACACAAGCGCATGCGAATCTCGGCCATCACGAATTCTTCGACGGCTTCGTTTCCGACGATCGCTCCCTGGGTCTCTCCACCTACCAGCAATGGCGCGCGGGCGAACGCCTCAGCATCGCCGGCGGAGCGGACTTCCTGCATTACGGTGGCGAGACGAATATTGACGGGGAAGAACATCTGCTCTCGTCCTTCGGCGCCTATGCGCTGGGTATGTACAGCGTGACACACTGGCTGCACCTGCGCGCGGGCCTGCGCTGGCAGCAGCACAGCCTCGGGATCGACGGCCTTTCGCCGACGCTCGGTCTCAGCGTGCTTCCGCTCGAAGGCCTGCGCGTCTACGCCTCCATGCAAAGCGGCTTCCGCCACCCGACCCTGCGCGAATTATACCTCTTCCCCTCATCCGACCCGACACTCACCGAGGAATACAGCCGCGGCTACGAGGCAGGACTCGAGTACGCGCTTCCCAAAGGATCGCTGCGCTTCGCCGCCTTCCGCACCTCCGTTACCGACCTGATCACCACCGTGCCGAACCCGACGCCACCGCCGCCCGTGCGTTTCCGCAACGCGCTCGAGGCCGAGCAGTGGGGACTCGAGGCGTCCCTGCGCTGGCGCCTGTTTCCCTTCCTACGGACGCACCTGTCGTGGAGCAAGCTCGACCCTGACGAAATCACGGCGTTCAATCCCGCACAGCAGTTCAAATATCAGCTTCTTGCCGATATGGGTCCCTTGCGCGCGACGCTTGCGGGCCAGTACGTGCATGGGCTGTTTGCCGGGGACAGGCGCGCGCTGCCGATGCCGGACTATCACGTGCTTGACCTGACCGTCAGCTGGCGTTTCCCGTGGATCGAGATGTTCGTGAAAGGACGCAATCTGCTGGACCGGCGGTACTCCATCCTCCCTGGCTACGCCGCTCCGGGTTCCCATGTTATCGTCGGACTGCGTTACGCGCTGGAGGATTGACGACATGCCCCGAACGCCTGCTTCGCCCAACAGATATTCCGATATGGATACCCGATATCATTCTGCCGACGTCCGGCACTACGACCCGATTACCGATGACAGGGCGTCCGTCCGCCTTCTCCCCCTGGCGGCGATGTTCACCGCCCTCGGCGTCCTCTTTCCGCAGCTCTTTCACATGCTGGGCCTCGGTTCGACCTTTCTCCCGATGTTTCTGCCGGTGCTGGCCGCGGCAATGCTCCTTCCGCAACGCCTGGCGCTGATCGTCGGCATTCTCACACCGCTCGCGAGCTGGATGCTCACGGGCATGCCGCCGCTCTCCCCACCGATCCTTCCCCTGATGGTCATCGAACTCACCGCAGTCGCACTGGTCGCGGGCACGCTGCGGCGGGGACTCCGCTGGCCAGCGATCGTCGTGGTGTCAGTGGCCATGGCCGCCGACCGCCTCCTGCTGCTGCTGATCATCGAAGGAGTCAGCGCCGTCGCGGGCATCCGCCATCCACTTCTCGGACCCGCCGCCGTCCTGGCCGGTCTCCCCGGAGTGGCGATGGCGATAATTGTTCTCCCCCCGACAGTAGCGCTCATCGAATCCCGTTTCCCCCGTCTGGCGGCGGCACGAGCGGAACGAAGCATCGCACGGCGACGGGAGGACTGACGTGAATGCGCTCATCAAAAAGCAGGCCTTCTTCGACGAGGTCGTCCCGCGCTGGATTCTCGATACCGAGGAACGCAGCACGCGGCTGTATGAACTGTTTATGCGTTTCGATCTTCCCTTGATCGGACCCATTCTCGACGTGGGTGCCGGCGCCGGCATCCTCCTGCCTCTCCTTCGGAGATTTGCACCAGCCGCCCCCATCGTCGAACTCGAGGTCTCGATGGAAATGTTGCGCATGGCAAGAATCCTGCATGCCTCCCTGAACGACGTCACCTATGTCTTGGCTGATGGCCACCGCCTCCCCTTCCCCGACGCACACTTCGGCAGCATCCACTGCTTCAGCGTCTTTCCCCACCTGCATGACCGCACGACGGCGATCGGCGAATTACATCGCGGCCTGCGTCCCGGCGGCCACCTGTGCATCCTCCATCTCATGGGACACGAACAGCTCAATGACCTGCATCGCGACGCCGGTCGCGTCGTGGCAGACGATGTACTGCCGCCCGTCGGTGTGCTGGCGGACATCCTGCGTCCCGCCGGCTTCGACATCACCCACGCCGAAGAACGCCCCGATCTTTATCTACTCCTGGCCACGGCACGCTGATTCCCGAAACGAAGAAGGCTTTTCTACCCGCTACGGCAGGACATTCCCCACAGGGATGTCACAGCGATGTCCTGGCTGTCCGTGCGGCGGATTGATCTTTCCTGCCTGTTGTCCTGCTGGTGCGGCGCTGGGCGCAGGTGCCGGGACAGCCGTGGGGGCGGGAATCCCTGTTGCAGGAGCCTGCTGTGCATTCGCGGGAGCGTCGTTCGTGCCACCAGTCTCCTGCGGAGCGGCAGCCGGCATGGACTGCTGTGCAGCTGCGGGGACGCTCCGGTCCATCATGCGAGACGGCGCGGGTTCTGTCGGCGAAACCACGATATATACAATACACGCAATCAATGCGACCGACAGCCCGGCGATAATCATTTTCATGTTCTTGACGGACTGCTCCAGCGACGATTTCCTGTTCACATCCATTGGAGCGGGGGATTTGCGCGTTGGGGTCTTTTTCATATTCAGAGTCCTTCTTCCTGTATGATTGTACTTCCATCCATTCAACGTTTTGCTGATGGTGTTCCTGCAACGTGGCAGGGCCGGATTTCATGTTGCGTCACAAATGGCATGAATAAAAAATGTAGACAGGATTCCGTGAAGATGCAAGGTGGAAGCGCGGTCGCTTTCCCGCTCCGGCTTGATTTCTTTCATTTTTTCTTCATATTGGAGAAACTTCCCCATGCGCTTTTCCGTACATAGTTCTCGATTCTGTCCTGAACTCTCTCACACATTTTTCTATAAGGAGTTTCCCATGAAACTGTTCTGTACTGTTGTTCTGGCCGCCTTCTTCGCCGCGTCACCCCTCCTCGCGCAGGAGGAGGGTTTCGCCGGACGTCCGATCACCAGCAACCTCAGCATGCCGACAGGCAACACCCTCCACGCCGGCGAGTTCTCCATCGGCATCGGGCCGGTCGAATACGGCATCACGGAGAACATCCAGATCGGCACCAACCTTCTGCTGTTTATCTTCCAGTACTACAATGCGGATTTGAAGGTATCACTGATCGATACCGAGAAGCAAGCCCTTGCGCTCGGAGTCGGGGTCGGCTACTTCGACCTCGGTTTCGTCGGCGGCGATTTGAGTTTCACATCGATCTCCCCGTACGCCGCATATT
This sequence comes from Bacteroidota bacterium, assembly GCA_018224415.1. Taxonomy (GTDB): domain Bacteria; phylum Bacteroidota; class Ignavibacteria; order SZUA-365; family SZUA-365; genus SZUA-365. The sequence continues at coordinate 7,255 of JAGTUZ010000046.1, forward strand.
CCTTCCCCATCGCCTCGAAGACGCGCATGCATCTCGGAGCGAACTTCACCATCTTCGAAGGCGACGGGGAGATTGGCGAAGCCGAGGATCTCAACGCCTCGGTCACTGGCACCTCTGTCGCGGCAGGCATCGAGCACAGTCTCTCCAACAAAACCAAGTTCGTGGGCGACGTTGGCTACGACATCGAATTCGAGGGTGTGCGCGTGGGCGGCGGCGTGCTCTGGGGCTGGGAAATCTTCCGCCTCAAGCTCGGACTGCAGTACTTCTCGCCCAAGGGCTACGACGGCTACATCTTCCCGTACGTCGGTCTCTGGTGGCGCTTCCGCGGCTGATCCCATTCATGGAAACGAACGTAAAGAGGCTGTCCTGAACACAGGACAGCCTCTTCTTTTATTCATCACATCGTTCCGCGGATGCGGAGCCGGACTTATTTCATCAGCATCATACCGCGTCGCAACTGTGCGCCGTCGGCCTCCAGCACGAGCAGATACGTCCCGCTTGGCAGGTCCTTCGCATCGAACTGCAGCTCGTGTCTGCCCGCATCGCGCCATCCATCCGTCAGGCGCGCGACTTCGCGGCCGAGTAGATCGACCACCGCGAGACGCACCGGTCCGGCTTCGGGAAGCGCGTAGCGGATGGTGGTGGTCGGATTGAATGGGTTGGGATAGTTCTGGTCCAGCGTGACCGAGACCGGCATCACAGCATCATCCTCAGCCGCTTCCTTCGGGAAATACGAATGCGCGAGCGTGAACGGCCCCGCGAGCGAGGTCAGTCCGTCGAGCTGCACGTAGTTCTCGTACGGATACGAAGTGCCGCCGCGATCGGTCCACACGTTCCACGGCCTCTGCCAGACGGTCAGGTCCGCCGGACGCGAGACCAGCGGCTGCGCCTCGGTGTTGGTGTAGAACAGACGAATGTCCACATTCGGCGACGTGGCGCTGCTGCTCATGGTGTAGGAGCGGCGCACGTAGCGAAGCCGTGACAGCCCCTGCGGAAGGGTGCAGGGAGACATGTTCACCGTGAAGCTGCTGATGCTGCCGCCATTGCTGCGTACCTCGGCAACCTTCTGGCCCTGGCTGTTGGTGAATGCCGTCCAGCCGCTGCCCACGGCCTGCGTGACATTCACGCTCCCGAGAGGTTCGATCTGGATGCTCACGGTCAGGTCGAAGGGCGAATTGATCGCCGGGGTACTCGTGGCGCTGTTCCAGCCCGTGATGGTGATGCTGCGCGTGTGCGTCCCGGTCGGAAGCTGGCGCGGGTCAACGCTGAACACCAGGGCGTCGCCTTCGAAGCCGCTGCTGGTGGCAAGCGTGATCTCGCTGGCGGTGGTGGAAGCGGTCCACTGCAATTCGCCACCGCCGAAGTTTCCGCCGCTGTTGTCGATGGTCACCGAACGTGACACGACCACCGGAGCCTTGCACGCGCCGGATACCACAACGAAGGCAGCTTCAGGAGCGATTTCGACACGCGGCACCACAGTGAATGTCGAAGCGCACTGGGTGGCATTGCTGGCCGCATCGGCAACAATGAAGGTGAGCGCGTGCGCGCCCGGCCCGAGCACGGTACCCGGCGCGGGGGACTGCGTGACTGTCAGGGACGCGGCGGTGGTGCAATTATCGGAGGCAACGATCTGATTTCGAAGATCCGGCAGGATCGCGCTGTTCGCCGCGTCGCCCTCCACCTCCTGCGAGGTCGCGCAGGACACGATCACCGGCGCCTGGGCGTCGATCACAGTCACGAACTGCTGCGCCGTCGCCATGTTGTTTCCGCCATCCATCGCGGTCCAGGTCACGAGAGTGGTGCCGACGGGGAAATACCCCGGAGCGTCATTCGTGACCGAGAGGTTCTGCGGACAGTTGTCCGTCACCACCGGCTGCCCGAGCGTCACCTGTCCCACGGGAATGCCGCACTGTCCGGCCACGGCGGGAAGCACAACGTTTGCCGGCGCGGTGATAGTCGGAGGAATGTTGTCGGTCATGCACATGGAATTCGCCGCGGCGAGCACGGCGTTGTACGCGTTGACCCGGCCATAGCCGAGATCGTTCGACCAACTCCCGTTGGGCTGTCCGGGTACATTGTTGTTGTACACGTAGCCACCGACTTTCTCGGTCGTGGTCTCGAGAATGTCACGCGCCTGCGCGTGCGTGAGCAGCGGATTGACCGAATAGACGAGGGCCAGGACGCCGGCGGCGTTCGGACAGGCGCTTGACGTCCCGTTGAACGTCGCGTAGTAGTCCCCGCTGCTGTATCCCGCGGTGCCACTGATGTCGGTGGCGTAGATCTTCACACCTGGTGCGGCAATGTCGAGATTCGTTCCGTAGTCGCTTCCCCACCAGGTCTCGCCGTCACAGGAGGACGGGGACTTGCGCTGTTCGCACATGCTCATCGCCGCCACGGCGATGGTCTGGTTGTAGTTGGCGGGATACTTCACGTAGCTGTTGCCGTTGCCGGCGGAAAAAAGAACCGACGCCCCGAGACCGCCGCGGCCGAAAAGCAGCGCGTTGTCGATGGCCCCGTTGATGAGCGCCGAAGGAGAGCCGCCTCCCCAGGAGTTGCTCAGGACATCCGCGTCTCCCTGGTTCCACGCCCAGTTGAGTCCGTCGGCGATGACCGCGTCCGAGGTGATCCACCACGGACCAGAGCTGTAGGCAATTCGTACGGGCACGATGCGGCTGCCGTAGGCAATGCCAGCGACCCCGATGCCATTGTCGGCCACCGCAGCCACGATGCCGGCACAGTTCGTGCCGTGCGCGTCGTTGCCCTGCGGCCCACCGTTGCTGCCGAGTCCCGTGGCATCATACCCCGGCAGGAGATTGGCCTGCAGGTCGGGATGGTTCAGATCCACACCCTCGTCGATGATGGCCACCTTGATCGCCGCCGATCCGGTCGTGATGTTCCAGGCATTGAACACTTCCATGTCCGCTCCCGGTGTGCCGTTGTACTGTGCGGCGGAACCGGTATTGTTCAGCGACCATTGCGAGGAGAGGTAGGGATCGTTGGTGTTCATCCGCTGCAGCAGTCGCAGGAAATCGGGCTCCGCCCATGCGAAGGCGCCGCTCTCCTGCAGCTCCCGCGACAGTTCGAGCGCGTTGATTCCCGCGCCCTTCGAAATACGGACGACAAACACCAGCGGGTCGAAGCCGTCATTCTCGATCACTCGGGCGTTGTGCTGCTTGACCATCGCGTCGAGCATGGCTCGATCGGTACCGCTGCGCAGGCGTACATGGACGCGGTCCTGCAGGCCCATCAACGTCCCGTCGGCATATGAGAACATCGCGCCTGCATGGGCAATGTCAGGTTGCGCGGCGAGACGGTCGAGCAGCGAGGCAACTTCCTCCTGCGAGGCGCCGGCCCGAAGCGGCGCCAGCAGCAGACGCGGGGCGGGAAGCATATGCTCCTCCGATACCGCCTCCAGCAGCTCTTCGCCCTCCAGCGCCATTCGCTGACGATCGGGAGGAAGTCCGTCGTTGAATCGAATCAGGATGTATTCCGTGGACAGGGTGAACTGGCTCTCGCCCGCCGGCGTCACCAGGCGCAGGCGCTCGGGAGCGTATCGCTCGGCCGGTCCGCCGTCGCCGGACTGCGCCCGGGCAGGGGACGGCGGCACGACAGCCAGAATCAGCAGCAATACAACAATGGTCCGTACAAACGACATGGGTTCTCCTATTTTCTATTGTTGCAGAAGGATATTGAATTGCACACGGTCTCTGTCAAAGGACATACCACTCCTCAATCCTTCGCGGCAGCATCGATATCCGCTTTCGCCGCGAGGCGCATCCGGTTCGGGGATGCAAAATGATACAACGAAGAAGTGAAACGTCAAAGAGGGATGTACGGTGAAGATGCCGTATATTCGGGCGAGATGAACCGCTTCACCACCACACGCCTCCTCGTCCGCCCACTGCAGCTCGCCGACAGCGGCGCGGTATTCGATTATCGATCCGACCCCGCCGTCATGCGCTTCCAGATGTGGCACCCGGCCTCCGAGCGGGAGGTGCGGCAGTTCATCCGCGAGCAGCGCGGTCTCACGCCGGGGCTGCCCGGACACTGGTTCCAGTTCGGCATCGTCGAACAGTCGAGCGGTCGACTCCTTGGTGATTGTGGATTGCACACGCCTCTCTCGACCCCCGACAGTGTGGAAGTCGGCCTGACCCTCCGTCCGGATTGCCAGCGGCAGGGATACGCGACCGAGGTACTGACCGCGCTGATCCACTACTGCTTCACGACCCTGCATGTGCGTTCGGTCATCGCCCGCACGCACCCCGACAATCTGCGCTCTATCCGTCTCGTCAGCCGCTGCGGCTTTCCGACGAACCCGGTGAAAAAACATGATGACGAACTCACCTTCGTGCTCGACCACGGGACCTGGCAGCAGTCCGAAAATCCCGAGCACCCGGCATCACACTGAAATCCCGGTTCTCACTCTCTTTGCTCGACCCGGTTTTTCTTCCATTCCTGATAATCCCGCCACACACGGTGTGATTGCATTTCTCCCCGCATCCGCGCCTCAAGTCCCACTTCGTTAAACGAGCGCATCACTCCGGGACCCTGCGGCAAAGACAGATAGTCCATTTCCGAAAGCGACGAAGCCCGTACGCGCTCCCGCGCATACTGGTAGCCGAACTGTAGCCCCTGCTGCAGCAGGAAACGGGCGACCATTTCCGCGAATCCAGCTTCGCCCCCACCTTCCCCCAGCGACAGCTGCAGATGAAAGGCCGCAAGACGATCATCGGATGTTATGGTCCGGTAATCCGCATCCCACACCGTCATATTCGTTTCAAGGACAAGGCTGTTGGCCAGCAGGATGCTGTCGCAGCGGTCCTGCATCAGGTGCTCATAGTCACGCCAGGCAGGTAGAACAAGCGCGTCGCCGACCTCGAGAAACGGTACCTCCTGTTCATGAGCCGCTGGTGCGGAAGAAGCGTCCTTCCCGGCCACCTGTCCGTCCTGTGCGACCGACGTCATTGTTCCAAGAATCACGGACAGAAGCATCGGAATCATCCAGCGCATCCGCACCGTTCGCGCCTCCCCGAAAAACCACAAAACAATCCTCTGCGTCACTCCGCGCGCCTCCGCGGTAAACATCTTCTCCAATTACTCCTTGTCCCTCCCTCCCTTACTACTCCTGATCCCTCACCCATCCCTTACTCCTCCATTCTCCCTCCCCTCTCCATGACCTATCGCAGCACACTCAACCCCATCCTCCTTAACACCCGTGCGCCCTCGGCGACAAACACGACATAGCTGCCGGGCTGGAGGGAGGCGGTGGAGAGTTCCTCGGTGAACACGCCCTCGGCCTGTCGCGGCGCGCCGGCGAGCACGCGTTCGCCGAGCAGGTTGTAGACCTCGTAATGCACAGTGGTGACGGCGGGAAGCTCACAGCGCAGCGTCACCAGGCCGGAGGCCGGGTTGGGATAGAGGTCGAACCCTTCCGTCGGCGCGGGAGGCTGCTGCGCGCTCACGAGATTCGAGTAACGGAAGGAATATTTCGCGAATTTCCCGAAGTCGGGATTCAGACTCTCCCACAGCGAACCGCCCTCGATGCGGATCTGGAAGGAGCCGTCCCCGTCGTTGTTGGCCCACCAGGAAATGCCGTCGTCACCGGAATCGAACAGCGTCAATTCGTAACAGCCGGGGAGAAGGTCCAGCGTGTCGACATACAGGGTGTTGGCCGCGAAACCGGACCGGCTCAGCACCAGATTGCCCACGCCGTCGCGCAGCTCCCAGCGGTTTTCCTGCGGCGCCCGGTTGGTGCGGAAGCGGAAAATCAGCGCGTCGTCGTAGAGCGGCACCGGCGTGAAAAAGCTGAACTGTGCATCGTTATGCACGTACTCGTCGATCCCGCCGTTGGGCGCGCTCACGCGCACATCGAAAATATTTTCCGGACCCCAGGATCCCCAATCGAAATGGGGCAGCACGACGGTTTCCTTTTCGAGAAAGCCGAGGCGGCCGGTCCACTGCCACGTGTTGCCCGCGCCGCCGCGGGGACCATAGGTGATGTCGAGACTGGTCAGTTCCTGCGCGCCGCGGTTCTGGATGACAATGCGCGGCTGTCCACAGGTGGGATTGAATCGGCGGTTCAGCTCGTTGTTGCTCGGGGAGATGATGCCCTCCACCGCGGCGTCGACCTGGTGGTTTGGCGGACCGTAGGAAACCAGCTGCGCCTCCATGACATACCGGCCGAATTCGTCGTAATCGCTGTCATAGTCGAGCGTGACCTGGTCGCCGGTGATATAGGGCGTCAGGTCGAATTCCTGGATCTTCGCCTCCATGCCCGGACACCATCCAGCGCGGTCGTACACCCACGTGCCGCCCTGCGGGTACAGTGGGTTGTCGGCACATTCCTGGATGATCTGCCAGTTCCAGCGCTCGCGGTCGTCGACCTTGACGGAATGTATTTTCGGACAGAACTCGGCGCAATTCGTGGCGTTGCTGAAATCATGCCCGGTGACGGTCGTGCGCAGCTTGAACATCGACGCTTCGGGATCGAGCGCCATGGTTTTCGGCGGCACGAGCACATCGAAACGGTTGAGGGCGAAGGTGCCCTGCCACACATTCTCGACCTTCCTCACTTCCCGCGGCGGTGTGCCCTCGATGAAGATAAATTTCATGTCGAGCAGCTCCTGGAAATTCCCCGCCGTCAGATGCACCGAGTCCTTGAGCAGCGGAAGGAAATCCGTCACGTCATATACCCAGGTCCACCCCTCGCCGAGATCCAGTCCGATGCCGTAGGGCGTGATGTATCGGCCGAGTTCGTAGCGTACGGTGATTTCGTATGGATTCTGATAATAGAAATGGTCCTCGCGATGAAGCATGCCGTCGGCAGGGACGTCGGTCGAATCGATCGCCACGCCGAGATCATTGAAGACATAGCTGCGATAGGTCGGCCACACATACATCGTGTCGGTGGGAAGGTTCGCGCGCATGGTGTCGCCATACAGCACCACCATCAGGCCGGCGTTCTCCAGCGTGTCGACTGCCAGCGTTTCCTCGATACGCGAGGTGAAGCTGCCCTGCTCGAAAACAATGTTCGGCCTGTAGGTGACGGCCTCGAAGCCCTTCACCCGCTGGCCGCTCCAACCCTGACGCTGCGGCCACACCAGCGCGCCGTCATGCGCACCCTTCGCGTCGGCGGCGATGTTTCCGAGTCCTTCGTCGAAGTTCCAGGCAGACACCAGCGAGGCAAACAGCGGATCCGACGCGTCGACGCGGCGCTGCAGCCGCTCGCGCACCTGCTCGGCCGTCAGGGCGGCGGACCACACCCGCACTTCGTCCATCCAGCCGTTGAAAGAGCTGCCGCCCGTGTTGCCGAGGAAGAAACGCGCGTTGTTGACGGACGTAAAGGCCGGCACGGTGCTGTTATACGTCAGCGCCTGGTCCTCGCCGTTGATGTAGAGCTTCAGCCGTTCCGCCGGCGTGTTCTTCGTCCCGTCGTACACCATGGCCACGTGCTGCCAGGAATGCAGACCGACCGGTCGGGAACTCGTCCGGCCGTAGGAATTCTCTCCGTTGCCGACCAGGCAGTAGATATCGCTCTTGCCATTCTCCGGAGGATTGAGCTGGATGCCAACGCGGTTCTCGCTGGCGGCGGATTTCATGACAATGTTTGTCCAGTTCTGCAGCGAGGCCGCGTTGAACCACGCCTCGAAGGTGAACTGCTGCGTGTCGTTGAGTTCCGGCATCGGCCCACAGTCCACCGCACTGCGGGGCTGGAAATACAGGCGATCGTCGCCGTCGAGGCTGTGGAAGGCCAGCGCCTCGGCGGTCTGGTCTCCGATGAGCGTGAAGCCGCTGCCGTCGATGCGGTCAACGCTGAATTCGGCGAGGATGCCGCCGGACCAGTACGTGAACGGCTGCGTGAAGTGGATGGTGTTCCAGCTATCGGGCGCGAGGTTTATGGCACCATCGAAAACGGTGACAAAACCGACGTCGCGCAGCGGAATTGCAGTGTCCCACCCGCTGCCGGTGAAGCGGCGCAGGCGCACGGTCAGCCGGTGCAGGCCGCCGTCGACATCGCCCGTCTGGAAACGCAGGGCCGTGATTCCCTCCGCCTTGAGGCCCGCTGCCGCGAGTTCGTCGCTGGTCCATATCATGTAGCTGCGGAAATCACGGTCATGTGATACGGGCGCCATAGCGAGAGGAATCGCGCCGCTGCCGATGGCAGTCTCGGAAAGCGCGGTGGTGTCTTCATACACGATGCGTTTCTCCAGCCGCGGCACATAGCGCCACGACGGCGACTGCATGTAGGCCAGAGAGTCGGGCGTCTGTCCGAACACGATGAAATTCGGATGCGTGGCCTGCGTCGAGTCATACCGCCCCGTGTGCTCGAACAGGCGGATGTACGTCAGATAATCCCACTCCCCGCAGGCCGGGTTCTGAGACGGATCGCATTTCAGCTTGTAATACAACAGCACGCGCTCCCATTCCCTGTCCGCGGTGGGAAAATCGAACCAGCCCTCTTTCGGCGCGAGCCAGCCGGGATTGACCTTCGAATCCTTGGTGAAGGTCTGCACGACAAGCGTGTCGCCCGGTCCCGCCAGCGCGGCGGAATACGGAAGGATGGCAGCGAGGAGAAGGGCGATGGCGAGAAAGCGTGTTGCGGTCATCGGGATCTCTTTCATTGTCAATGAGAGTGCGATTGGGGAGAGCGGTGCGCATGCGCGGAAAAAGAATATACGGATATCGGAAATGAGATACATTCGGAATCCGCCTTTCGCCCCTCCGGCGCACCGCTGCGAAGCTTGCCGCATCTTACGTACAGGAGTCGCAATTTGGCTGGCCCCTTTGTACCTTTGTCACTGACGATCCGTCCCGGATCCCGTAGATTGTTACTGTATCACACGTATCACGAAGGAGTATCTCATGAAAATAAATGTTGGAAGCATCGATCGCGTCGTGCGGGTCGTCCTCGGCCTCGCGCTTCTGTCCCTGCTGTTCATCCTCGATGGTGACGTGCGTTACGTCGGACTGATCGGCATCATTCTCCTTGCGACGGCGGCCATGCGCAGTTGTCCGCTGTACAGCATGTTCGGAATGAGCACCTGTTCGGCCGAGTCTCGCGCACACATGAAATAGCGGTCAAAGCGGTGCATGTGACCCCATGTGGAGGGAGTATGGAATACAAACATTATTTTTTATCGGGGCTTGCATTTATATGGTTTTCATACCATATTGCGCGGGAAATCACTTAGGCAGAAAAGCGGCTCAAACCCGTACAGAACTCGCGCAGACGATCTGAAATAATGTTGCTGAAATAAATTATGCGACGTTGTCTTGTCGCATAACTTCCCACCTCCCCTATACCACTCATCACTATCAGGCGAACAGGCTCGGATTCCCCATCCGAGCCTGCTTTTTTTCAGTGCACCATCAAAAAAGCCGTCCCGGGGGACGGCTTTCGCGGAATGCAATTTCAGGGGACGATCAGATCCAGGAAACGAGTTCCTGATGGTCGCCAGTAACTTCGAAGGGAATGTTGAGGATGGGGATGGTCACAGAGGCGCTTTCCTGCACGACCTTGACGATGGTGTCGGGGTCATCGGCGAACCACATGTTGACCTTCACCTTCAGCTCCACGCTGCCGAGCACGTTGAACACGGCGGTGACGCTGGTTTTCCAGGTGATGATTTCCTTGTTGTTGGCGGTGATCTTCTCCTCGCGGGCCTCGTACTTTCCGGTGAACTTCGCGGTGACGGGCAGCTGCGCGCCGTTGATGGTGAAGTTCATGGGAATGGCGGCCTCGGGACCAATGGCCCATTCGGAACCAGGATCGTGTGTAACGCCGGCATCGTCGTAGAAGCGGGCGATCACGTCCCACTCTTCGGCCGGAATCGTCGGCACGCCGACGGTGCCCAGCTGCATGATCATTTCAATGAAGTTCTGCAGTGCGGCGTAGCGGAAGCCGTAGCCCATGACTTCCTTGGTATAGGCGGAGCCATCGGTACGGGTACGCGTTTCGGTGCGGATGAACAGCGTGTCGCGCTCGTTGCTCGCGCGGTCCTTGCCGATGCGGAAGAACCAGTCGTTGTACTGGCCGACGAGACCAACACCGGTGAGGAACTCCACATCGTACTTGCGCTTGGTCGATTCGATTTTCTGCTGGTTCGGGTCGAGATCCCAGCGGTCGTAGGAGAACTGGTCACCGGAGTGAAGCAGAATGTTGATCTGCCGCGCACCCTTGTTGGGGTCCGTCGGATTGTCGTCGTCACTGCAACCCGGCAGCACGGCGACGGCGGGCAGGGCGAACAGCAGAAGCGGTATCAGCCAGCGTTTCGTCATGACAGGGTTACTCCTCAATCTGTGGCGTGAATGTAATTGGCTCAGCCCTGCGGATAGACGCTGATCTGCTTGCGGTCCTTGCCCACCCGTTCGAAAGACACGGTACCGTCGATCAGGGCGAAGAGCGTGTCATCGTTGCCGCGGCCAACGTTCCGGCCTGGGTGGAATTTCGTTCCCCGCTGACGGACGAGAATGGAACCCGCCGAGACGTTCTCGCCGCCGAAACGCTTGACACCCAGGTATTGGGGATTGCTGTCGCGACCGTTCCGGGAGCTGCCAAGTCCTTTTTTATGAGCCATGCGTCACTCCAGTCTGTATTATGTATCAATACGTTCGATTTCGATGCGGGTCAGCTGCTGACGGTGGCCGTTCAGCTTGCGGTAACCCTTGCGGCGCTTTTTGTGGAACACGAGGATCTTCTCGTCCTTCATGTGCTCGAGCACCGTTGCGGTTACCTTCGCCGAGTCCACACTCGGGGAACCCACAGTCACGCCGTTGTCGTCGGCAAAAAGCCGCACGTCGGCGAATTCGACCTTGCTGCCGACCTCGGTTTCGAGGAGGGGCACGTAAATCTGCTGCGCGGGGGTTACCTTGAACTGCTTCCCGCTGATGTTGACGATCGCGTACATTCCGAATCCTTATGAAAAGTCCTTTGCTTCACTCTTCAAGAATATCAAAAGTAGGGAATTCGTGGATACCAGTCAAGGGCATTGTTCGATTCCTTGTACGCCCTCCGTGGATCTGCTATATTTCAAAGGTGAACAGATCTTCGACGCGCAAACGCGTCCCCTCCCCATACCCGGCCATCGTGCCGCTGCTCTCCCTCCTGGCACTGTTCCTGTCCGCATTATCTCCCGCTGCCGCGCAGACCCATTCCGCACGCGAGCCTCGGATGAGTGAAGAGGAGCGCCGCCACGAGCTGACACTCAACGCCTTCGTCGTCGGCGCGGCGTTCGAAGCGGAGGAGAACTACGCCCGCGCGTGGAACATGTACGAACGCGCACTGGAACTGACTGACGACCCCGCGATTCATGCCGCGGCAGGCCGCATGGCCCAGGAAACGGGCAACAGCGTCTCCGCGGTGCATCATTTCGTGTCAGCGCTGGCCAAGCGTCCAGACGACGTGTGGCTGCTGCGACGCCTCGGCGACATCTACGCGCAGCGCAGGCAGGCCGATTCGGCTGCGCTCATGCTCGAGGGGATCCGCCGCATTGAAGGAGAAGACGAAACCCTGCTGCAGGCACTCGGCAGCATGTACGCCGCCCAGCGGAAATTCGACAACGCGGCAGAGATTTACGACACGCTCCGCCTGCGTTTCCCTGAACGCCCGATGTATGCCCTGATGCTCGCGGAAATGGAAATGAACCGCGGTCGCTGGAATGTCGCCTCGGAGCTGATGCTGCCGTTGTCAGCGGATACCTCCATTGGTCACGAAGACCGTATCCAGATCGGCAAGCTGTATTTCCAGAAGGCCCTGCAGCAGAGAAATGACATCGACCGCGCGCTCACGGTGTTCACCAACCTGCAGCGCGACTTCCCTGACGACTGGCGCCCGTACTGGTTCCGCGGCGCGGTGCGTTTCAGCGCCGGCGCCACAGCCGAGGCGATGATTGACTTCGAACAGGTCATGCGGCTGAGCCCGGAAAACACCGAGGCCGGCATGATTCTCGCCCGTGCGTATATCGCGCAGGCCCGTCCGGCCGACGCCGTGCGTGTACTGCAGCAGTTGGTGGACCGTGGGGTCGCGGGCAAGGAAACCTGGGCACTGCTCGGTCACGCCTGGAGCACACTCGGAAAGAACGACCGCGCCGTCGAGGCACTCGAACAGGCCCGCCGCCAGGATCCCGGCGATGCCGAAGTGCTCGCCACGCTGGCGGTGAACTATGCCGACCTCGGCGTCTATGACAGCTCCGATGCGCTGTACAACGAAGTGATCCGCCTGCATGACGAGCGCGGACTGGAGAAGGACAACCGCTATTATCTGCTCCTGAACAACTATGCCTGGACGCTGGCGGAGCGCGGACGCGATCTCGAACGCGCGCTGTCGATGAGCGAGCAGGCGGTTGGTCACGCTCCGACAAACAGCGCGTACTGCGACACACGCGGCTGGATCCTCCATCTGCTCGGCCGGCAGGACGAAGCGCTCGACTGGCTGCGCAAGGCGCTGCAGCTCCGCGAGGCGTCAAGCGGGAATCCGGCCGTCCTCCACGAACACCTGGGCGCCGTATATGTCGCGCTCGGACGTCCCGCGGAAGCCCGCGCGCACTGGGAAGAGGCGCTGCGCCGTGCCCCCGGAAACACCCGGCTGCGCGAGCAACTCGAACGACTCAAGTAACGACACCCGTACCTTTTGAAAACGAAACCGGCATTCATGAAGCATACGCATCCCATCCTCCACATCCTTCCGTCCTTTTCCTTGGTAGCACTCACCGTAGCGCTGCTCGCCGGCTGCGCCTCGACGCCGGCCATCGACACAACAAAACCCGTCGATCCCCGCGAGGTAATGCGCCGCGTCGAACAGCGAGGCACCGGCATCCTCGCGCTTCGGGGACAAGGAAAAATCAGCGTCGAATCTCCGGAATTCTCCGGCGGCGGCTCGATCGGCATCCGCCTGCTCCGGCCCGACAGCCTGCAATTGGAAATCAACGGTCCCTTCGGCGTCACCGTGGCGCGCGGTTTGGTCACCGACAGAAATTTCCAGTTCTATGATGGCATGAACAACACCATCGCCGATGGCAGCACCACCGCCGAAAACCTGCGCCGCGTGCTGCGCTTCCCCATCACCTTTGACGTCATCCTCTCCGTGCTCACCGGCACGCTGGGCTTCGATGCCGCACCGCGCGACGCCGATCCCACGGGACGTTTCGACGGCGACCGTTATCTCCTCGCCTGGGAAACCGAGGGCGAGACGCTGGAATACGCCGTCGACATCCGCACCCTCGCCATCACCCGTTTCACACGGAAGGACGTCGCCGGTCTCATTCTCGAGGAAATCCTCTTTCGCGATTTCCGTCCGCACTCCGGCATCGAGGTCCCGCACATCGTCAGCATCTCCCGTCCCGCCGACGGCGAATCCCTCACCATCGTCTACGACCGCATCACCGTCAACGACCTCCCCGTCACCTTCGATTTCAGCTATCCGAAGTCGGCACGACGCATCTCGCTGTAACCCCTCCCCGTTCGTGCCCAGCTCCCGCGGTGCCGCCAGGCACCAGGGCCGCGCCGAAGGCGCGAATGCGGTGCCGCCAGGCACCAAGGCCTCACCTCAACCCCTTTCTAAACTGATCCGGGCTAAGCCCCTGCAATTGCTGGCTTATCCCTTGAGAAATCCGTATTTTTTTGCTATGTGGACGAATTCCGGACCCGAATGAGCGATTGGCGGTGGCACATATCCCTGGGATGTCTGGTGGGCCTGTTGCTGTTGTGCGCCGCCGTGCCGCCGTCGCTCGAGGCGCAGAAGAAGAAAAAGAGCACGACCTCCGTAAAGTCCAAGCAGCGTGAACTCGACGACCTCCGGGCACAGATCCAGAAGTACGAGCAGCGCATCAAGGAAAGCGAGACCCGCGAACGCAGCACGCTGCAGCGCCTCGACGACTTCGACCGGCAGACGACACTGATCCGTTCGCTGGTCTCGCGCCTGACCGAAGACATCGCCCAGAACCAGCGCGACATCGCCATCGCGCAGCTCAACCTCGCCACGGCGGAGAAAGACCTGCAGCGGCTCAAACGCGAATTCTCGCGCATTGTTGTTGGTTTGTACAAGCGCGGGCGCACGCACGACACCGAGCTGCTGCTCTCCTCCGAAAACATCAACGAGATGCTGCTGCGCGCCAAGTACCTCAAGGCCTATTCCGAAAAGCAGCGTCTGAAGGCCGAGGACATTCGCAGAAGAAAAAAAGAAATTGAACTCCAGAAAATGATGCTCGAGGAGAAGCTGCGCCTGCAGCAGATCACCATCGCGGAGAAGCGCAGCGAGGAGGGGCTGCTGCGGCAGAAGGTGCAGCAGCAGAAGGGATTGCTCGATCGCGTGCGGCAGGACAAGGAGTCGTATGCGACGCAGCTCCGCCGCAAGCAGGCCGCCGCGCGCAAGATCGAGCGGCTGATCGCCGACATGATCGAGCGGGAACGCGCGAAAATCGAGGCCTCGCGCAAGGCCGCGGCGAAGAAGGCCGGCAAGGCCGAACCCGCGCCGCTCCCCAGCGTTCCGATTTCCAACACGAAATTCGGCAAGCTCCGCGGGCGCCTTCCCTGGCCGGTGTCGCAGGGTGCCGTCGTCGAGTCCTTCGGCGAACACGTCAATCCGAAATACGGCACACTGCAAGTCAACAACGGCATCGACATCGCCGTCACCGGCGGCTCGGAAGTCCGGTCGGTGGCCGACGGCACGGTGTCAGGGGTCCATTACGTCGCCGGATACGGGAACCTGGTATTCATCAGTCACGGCGACGAATTCACCACCGTCTACGCGCACCTGTCCGAAGTCTTCGTCCGTGAAAACAAGAAAGTCGTGGCCGGACAGACCATCGCCCGTTCGGGCGAAGGTGTCTCCGGTCCACGACTGCATTTCGAACTGTGGTACGGCCGCGTCAAGCAGAATCCCCTCTCCTGGCTCGCCAAACGTTGACCCGCCTTCGCGTCTGCGCGACGCTTCGGCGGGCACGCCCCCGCGCCCCCGCGCCTCACCGCTTCACCGCCTCACCGCCTCACCGCCTCACCGGCGAGCGAAGCGAGCTCACCGCATATCATTGCCTGTGATATAGTCCTTCAGGTAGCGGATCGTCACGGATTTCTCGTCATGCTGCGACTTGACCAGGTCGCCGATGGACACCATGCCCGCGACGCGGTCTCCGGCCATGATTGGCAGGTGGCGGATGCGCTTCCCGGTCATTACCGTCATGGCGTCTTCGACATCGTCTTCCAGGTCGCCGATAATCAGATCCGTGGTCATCACGTCGCCGATCCGCAGCAGAAAGAAGCCCTCCGGATCGCGCGCAACGGCGCCGAGCGTGTCCCGTTCAGTGAATATCCCCACCGGCCGGGCATCGACCACCACCAGCAGCGAGCCAATGTTGTACTGCACAAGCATGTCAATGGCATCCTTGACCGACTTGTCCGGGTCGATGCTGAAAACCGTACTGCCTTTCGCCCGCACGATGTCCTTGATCTTCATGGCCGCTTCTCCTCTACTGGGGTGAATTTGGATGCTATCTCTCTACGATAGGAAAGCGACAGGGGAAAATCAAGGGGGAGGAAAAGGGAAAGGGGAAAAGGCGTTGAGGATGGAAGGGACCCCCGCGCACCAGCGCGGGAGACAAATTCCGAAGGCTTCAACCTCCCGCGCTGGTGCGCGGGGGTCCCTTGGTCCTCACGCCCCCTTTCCCCTTGCAACACCACGGCGCCCCCGAAGGGACGCCGTGTGAACAATCGGTACCGATGGAACGGATCAGAGCAGGAAGGAGATCAGGATGCCCGCCGCGACGGCGGAGCCGATGACGCCGGAGACGTTGGGTCCCATGGCGTGCATGAGCAGGTAGTTGTCCTTGTCGAACGACTGTCCGATGTTGTGCACGACGCGTGCGGAATCCGGCACGGCCGACACTCCAGCAGCGCCGATGAGCGGATTGATCTTGTTTCCTTCCCTGAGGAAGAGGTTCATGAATTTCGCGAACAGCACGCCGCTGGCCGTCGCGACCGCGAAGGATCCGGCGCCGAGCACGAAAATCAGTACGGACTGCGGCGTGAGGAAGGTGGTCGCCTGCGTGGAGGCGCCGACGGTCACGCCGAGCAGGATGGTGACGATGTCGATGAGCGGATTGCGCGCCGTCTCCATCAGCCGCTTGGTCACGCCGCTCTCCTTGAGCACGTTGCCGAAGAACAGCATGCCCAGCAGCGGCAGCGCACCGGGTGAGATGAAGCCCGTGGCGAGAAAGCCCACGATGGGGAACATGATCTTTTCCTTCTTCGAGACCGCGCGGGGCGGTTTCATGCGGATGAGCCGCTCCTTTTTCGAGGTGAGCAGCTTCATGATCGGCGGCTGGATGATGGGCACGAGGCCCATGTACGAGTAGGCCGCGATGGCGATGGCGCCAATCAGATGCGGCGCGAGCTTCGAGGCGATGAAGATGGCGGTCGGACCGTCTGCCCCGCCGATGATGCCGATGGCGCCGGCTTCCTCGGGACTGAAGCCCAGCGCCAGCGCGCCCATCAGCGTGAGGAAGATGCCGACCTGCGCCGCGGCCCCGAGCAGCACGAGTTTGGGATTGGAGAGCATGGCCGAGAAATCGGTCATCGCCCCGATACCCAGAAAGATCAACGGCGGATAGATGCCCTTGACCACACCGTAGTAAAGGTAGTTCAGTACGCTGCCTTCCTCGTAGATGCCGATCTGCAGGCCGACGTTTTCGAGAAAAGGAATGTTGCCAAGCAGGATGCCGAAGCCGATCGGCACGAGCAGCAGCGGTTCGTAATCCTTGGTGATCGCGATGTAGATGAAAAACAGTCCCGCCGCGATCATGACGAGATGTCCTATCGTGACATTGGCGAAACCGCTGTACGAGAGGAAATGGAAAAACCCGTCCATGGCCCCTTACCCTCCGATCTCGACCAGGGGGTCGCCTTCGAGCACGTTATCGCCCTTGCCCACCTTGAGCGCGGCCACGCGGCCGTCGGTCGGGGCAACGATGTTGTTCTCCATTTTCATCGCTTCCATGATCAGCAGCAGGTCGCCGGCCTTCACCGTGTCGCCCTCGCGCACGCTCAGTTCGAGAATCACACCGGGAAGCGGTGCCTTGACGGTCTTGCCCTTGCTCTCGGTGGGCGACGCGGTGGTTTTCGGACGCTCGGTCTGCGTGGTGTACACCGGCGTGCGGGTGAGCGTCGGGGTTTTCGATACCTTGCGTTCGGCCTCGAACTCGACGTTGTACACCGTGCCGTTGACGTCGACCGACGCCACGCCCTCGCCCACTTTTTTTATATCCACGTTGTATTCGTTACCGTGGATTTTCATCTTGAATGTTCTGTTGGAATCCATGTCCAGTGACCTCTGTCAGCGTTTGGTGATGTGTTTGTACGGCGAGGGAGTCATGCCGTACAGCTTCGAGCTCCACGGGGAATAGGGACGCGAGACGCGCTTGATCGTGACGACCGTACGCTCGTCGTCATGTAGTTCGAACAGATGCGTCTGCAGCGCCAGCGCAATGGCCGCGACCACTTCACCGGAGACGCCGTTCTTCACCGGCTTCCCCGAATCCTCGGCCGGGGCGGAGGGCTTTTTCGGCTGTCCGATCAGTTTCAGCACCCGGATGAGCAGCGTGATGATGGTGAGCGCCGCGAACACGATGATGATGCCGACGATGGAAATCATCACACCGTCGCCCTGCACGATGCTCTCGATGCCCGAGTATTCCCATTTCGCCATGGCGGCGCCACTGGCGATCGTGTCGGCCGCGGCGCGCAAGTCCGCCGCGGCGAGTGTATCGATGATGGTGTCCTGCATGCCTGCTCCTTACAGCGGAATGTTGCCGTGTTTTTTCATCGGGAGGGAATCCCGTTTCGTGGCCAGGCTCTGCAGCGCGCGGATGATGCGGAAACGTGTATTGCGCGGCTCGATCACGTCGTCGATGTAGCCGTACTTCGCGGCGACATAGGGCGTGGCGAACTTGTTGCGGTATTCGTCTTCCATCATCGCGATGAACTGCGCGCGCGCCTCGGCGTCCTTTTTCGACAGCTCGCGTCCGTACAGCACCTCGATGGCGCCGCGCGGACCCATCACCGCGATCTCGGCCGTCGGCCAGGCATAGTTGATGTCGCCGCGCAGGTGCTTCGAGCCCATCACATCGTAGGCGCCGCCGTACGCCTTGCGCAGGATGACGGTCACTTTCGGCACCGTGGCCTCGCCGTAGGCGAAGAGCAGCTTGGCGCCGTGGATGATGATGCCGCCATATTCCTGCGCCGTGCCCGGCAGGAAGCCCGGCACATCCACCAGCGT
This sequence comes from Bacteroidota bacterium, assembly GCA_018224415.1. GTDB lineage: Bacteria > Bacteroidota > Ignavibacteria > SZUA-365 > SZUA-365 > SZUA-365. The sequence goes on from JAGTUZ010000046.1 coordinate 25,520, forward strand.
CACAACGGGGATGTTGAACGCATCACAGAAGCGGATGAAACGCGCACCCTTGCGCGACGCGTTGATGTCGAGCACGCCGGCGAGATAGCTCGGCTGGTTGGCCACGATGCCCACGGACTGTCCGTTGAAGCGCGCGAAGCCGACGATGATGTTCGGCGCATAGTTGCGATGCACTTCCAGGAATTCCCCGTGGTCGACGATGGCGTGGATAACGTCCTTGACATCGTAGGGCTTGTTGGGATTCTCGGGAATGATATAGTTGAGCGCATCCTCCAGCCGGTCGATCGGATCGGTGGACTCCACCCGTGGCGGCTCTTCCATGTTGTTCTGCGGCATGAAGCTGATCAGCTTGCGGATGATCATGATCTGCTCCTCGTCGTTCTCGCAGGCGAAATGCGACACGCCGGATTTCGCGGTGTGGATGGAGGTCCCGCCGAGTTCCTCGGTCGTCACTTCCTCGTTGGTCACCGACTTGACGACTTTCGGACCCGTGACGAACATGTAGCTCGTTTCCTTGGTCATGAGGATGAAATCCGTGATGGCGGGGGAATACACCGCTCCGCCGGCGCAGGGACCGAACACGCCCGAGATCTGCGGGATCACGCCCGAGGCGAGGATATTTCGTTCGAAGATCTCGGCATAGCCGCCGAGGCTCTTGACGCCTTCCTGAATGCGCGCGCCACCGGAGTCGTTGAGCCCGATCACGGGAGCGCCGGCCTTCATGGCCATGTCCATGATCTTGCAGATCTTCGCCGCGTACATTTCCGACAGCGAGCCGCCGAACACGGTGAAATCCTGCGAGAACACATACACGAGCCGGCCGTCGATCGTGCCGTAGCCCGTCACGACGCCATCGGAGAGATACGCCTCGTTTTCGAGGCCGAAATCAATGCACCGGTGGCTGACGAACATGTCGAACTCCTCGAAGCTGCCGTCGTCCAGCAGCAACGCGAGCCGCTCGCGCGCCGTCAGCTTGCCCTTGGCGTGCTGCGACTCGATGCGCTTCTCGCCTCCTCCCATCCGGGCCTCTTCACGCTTCTGGAGGAGTTCCTTGATCTTGTCTTCGATTGCCATGATAACACGTCCTTTTCGACGATGATGTATAGGGGATATATGGTATTGCCGTTTGGATACGGTGCGGGGTGGGATATGTCTCGATGCGGTAGCCTGCCGTGCGGCGATTTCCCGAATTTCAGGTGCGAACGTTTGTTGATCTCCCAATCGTTATAAATTTAGCGATCTTCGGGGGGATTTCCAAAAATCATCGGGAATGTTTGCTCCGGCGGTGCTTGCATGACGCCATGACGCTGCGCGCGGCAATCGCGCCTGCGGCGCGGCATTCGCGCCTGCGGCACGGCAATCGCGCTGCGCGCGGCAATCGCGCTGCGCGCGGCATTCGCGCTGCGCGCGGCTTTGGCACGGAATGGGGGCGTAGAAGTGCGTTTCGCGATGGCCGGGGAGTCATTAGCTTTACGGACATTTCATAGGGAGAAATGCCATGAGGAAGTTTATCGATTACGAGGTGATAGGCCTCGCACGAGGCCTGGCAGTCGAATTGTACAGGCTGCTTCGACAGTATCCCCGCGAGGAACAGTATTCTCTGTGCCAGCAGATCCGGCGCGCGGTGATCTCAGTCGGAGCCAACATTGCCGAAGGCTCCGGAAGGATGACGGAGAGGGACTTCGCCCACTTCGTCACGCAGGCAATCGGTTCACTCTGTGAACTGGAATACCTCCTGCTCGTGTCTCAAGATCTTGACTATGTCGACAGTCAAACGCGCCTTCCACTGGATCACCGCATTCAGATCCTCAAGGGAAAGCTCTTCCGCCTGCGTCGCACTTTGCTGACAGCAAAAGGGTGACCTCAAGCGGCGCGGAGCGCCATTGCGGCGCGGAGCGCCATTGCGGCGCGGAGCGCCATTGCGGCGCGGAGCGCCATTGCGGCGCGGAGCGCCATTGCGGCGCGGAGCGCCATTGCGGCGCGGAGCGCCATTG
>JAGTUZ010000047.1 GCA_018224415.1 Bacteroidota bacterium
CGGTCAGGCTCCTCTTGCCGATGCGGATGATGATAGCTGGCGCCGCGAGCTGCAGGATAGCCATTCCGCCACGGTGCAGGTCGCCGTTCCCGGCAGCGGCGTGGTGCATGAACGTTCGGTGGGGACCATGGGCATGGACCGCCTCACACAGGAACTGGAGATGAAGAAATCGTACCTATGAGTCCGATTGATTACTTTCGAGATTTCGTGCGAACGATAAAAAAAACATCCGCCTCGGGGCGGATGTTTTTTTTATGGGATGGAAAGAAGATCGCCAACCTCGTAACGCGAGGCAACAACGATGCGGGGTCGAAATTCCCCCCGTCGTGCAAACAGCCGTTCCACTTCGCGTCCGACCACCTCCGGCGTGTTGTTGTTCTCGCTGAGGTGCCCGAGAATGAGTGTATGCAGTCTTCCGTTGGCATGCGATGCCACGAGGTCCATCGCCTGCAGGTTCGATAGATGTCCGTGAGTCGAACGGATACGGATCTTGAGATCGGGAGGGTAGGATCCATTCTCGAGCATTTCTTCGTCGTAGTTGCTTTCAAGCAATGCGGCATCGACGTCACCCAGGAGTCGGGCAAGATCCTCGCTGTGTTCCCCAAGATCGGTTGCATAGAGAAAACGCACACCGGATATCTCGACAACAAAAAACACGGGGTCGGCCGCGTCATGGTGTTTCGAAAACGCCTCGACGGAGATGTCTTCCACCGTTACACGCGCGTCACGACCGATGAAACGATGCCCCTTGTGCGGCCGGTGTTTCCACATCTTCCGCCAGGTGGCTTCGGTAAGAAACGTGGGCATGCGGTACAGTTTCGTTGTCACCGGCAATCCGCGTACATGGTCGGCGTGTTCGTGCGTGACGAACACTGCTCGGACGCTGTCGAGAAAGCGACCGTGCTGTTTCAGGCGGAGTTCGATCTGTTTGCGGGAGATACCGCAATCGAGAAGCACGGCGGCTCCCGTGACAGGCGATTCCACGTAGACGGCGTTGCCGTTGCTGCCGGAGTTAAGGACGATGATGTTCAATGGTATTCCGGTCAGCGGACGCCGAGTTCGTCGAGGAGGAAGTCTGCCTTCCCGAGATACTTGGCGACAAAGAGAACGTATCGGATGTCGACACCGATGCTGCGGCTGTAGTCCTCGCTCCACTGGTAGTCGTTTACGGTCGCCTCGAAGGCGCGGTCAAAGTTGACACCGACCAGCTCGCCGCGTGCATTCAGGACGGGACTGCCCGAATTTCCTCCCGTCGTATCCATATTATAGAGCATGGCGACGGGCACATCCTCGAGCAGTGCGTCTTCGTAACTCTTGTCGTAGTTCTTCGTGTTGTACAACTCCACCAACTGCTGCGGCGCGTTGAAGGGCTCCTCGCCTGTGTTTTTCTCGATCAGTCCGCCCAGTGTCGTCTGTGGCTTGTAGGAGGTCGCGTCTGCGGGCGAATATCCACGGATATACCCATAGGTCAGACGAAGCGTGCTGTTGGCGTCGGGGATGAATTCCTTTTTCTGCCATGCCATTTTTGCATCGAGAAATTCCGCCTCGAGGCGCTTGAGTTCGCCGTCACGCGTACGGCGGCGTTCGATGATGCTTGCATTGAGCGTATTGAGTTCGCGGACCAGCCTCACGAAAGGATCCGTGCTGCTGTCGAGTTTCTCCTTGTCCCACCCCGATACAATGGTGATCCCATCAAAAGAGGCGATGGCACTTTTGCGAAAGGTTTCCAGGACGCGATCGTACACCTTCGTCCGGTCGCGTTCACCGCCGGTAAGGGCATCGACCGCAGCGGGACGCTGTGATTCGGGGAGTTGCATGAAATCATGCAGGAGCGTCGCGAGGTAGTCGATTTCGGTGTCCCGGTGGATCAGGCCGTACTGTTCCTGAATGAACAGCTGCATGCGTTCGACCTTCTCCCCGCTGAGCTCCCCTTTCTCCACCGCACGCATTACCGATGAGAGCAGTGCGATGAACTGATTCCGTCCGAGCAGCGACGCAATGATTTCCTGCAGCGCGGTCTGTTCGTATTCGCTGTACACGGACCGGAGTTCGGCCTGTGTACGCCCGAATTTCGCATTCAGCTCGGGAGTCTTCTCGATAAATTCCTGCAGGGCCGCCTCCTCTGCACGACGCTTGTCGACCAAGCCGAGACGGCGCAGTCCCTGCAACTTGCCTTTATAGTTTTTTGTCGCGTTTGCCAGTCCCTTGGTCAGGTTGGCAAACTGCAGCTGCAGGGCGCGATCTCCCTCCGATGCCTCTTCCATGGTTTCGATCATGTAATCGTAACGGCCGGAGAGATAGGGGAGAATCACCTGCTCGTACAGGGCGATATATTCTGCCGATTTATGACGGTACGTGCGGCCGGGGTAGCCGAGAATGAACACGAAATCGTTTTCGCTCACCCCTTCCGGAGCGACCTTGATGTGGCGCTTCGGCTTGAACGGAACATTTTCCGGCGCGTACGGGGCGGTGCGGCCGTCGGGAGCGACATAGGCACGAAGAAAGGAAAAATCACCAGTATGCCGCGGCCAGATCCAGTTGTCGATCTCCCCGCCATAATTTCCCACGGCGAGGGGCGGTACATACACGAGACGAACATCCCGGATGATGCGATAGGTGAAGAGCACGTAGCTCTTTCCGGGAAACATTTCCGAAACCTCGCAGGAGATGTTCTCCCGCTCGGCGGCTTCCTCCACCGCCAGGCTGCGCATCTTTGCCTGGAGAGCGTCGCTGCGCTCGGCGGGAGTCATGGCGCTGGTCACCACCCCGAGCACCTCCTTCGACACGTCGCGGTAGGATTCGGTGATACGGCAGATGTAGCCATTGGCGGGGATCTCCTCCGCACGCGTGGCGGCAGTGAAGCCGTTGCGAAGATAGTCGTTTTCCGGCGTCGAGGCGGTGGTGACTCCGCTGAAAGCGATGTGGTGGTTCGTAAGAATCAGTCCATCGGGCGAGACGAATTCGCCGGTACCACCCCCAACCTGGCAGATCGCGTCGACGAGACTCACTCCCTCGGGATTGTAAATATCGGATACATCGATCTTCAATCCCTTCGATCGGAGATCGAGACGGGAGATGTCGCTGAGCGGGTACATCCCTTCGTCGGCGGTCAGACCGGCGACGAACAGCAGCGACAGGAAGAGCATGCCAGTCAGTCGGAGTGTGCGGATCATGGAAGGAGGCCTCCAGGTGGTTCTCTGAAATACGCGGCTGTTGGACAGCGCAATTCATGAAAGATACTGAAAAAACCCGAAGGGGAGGAAGAGGTGCTTGTCCCGGCAACCTGCGCAATACTATCTTTCCAGAGTCAGGACTTTCCATCACTGCCCGGTACGGAACATGCGCACCGCATCCCTGCGTCGTCATCTTGCCACAATCTTTGTTCTCCTTCTTTGCATTGCCACACGACCGACACTGGCACAGTCTGTCGTCGATACCACGCTGCTCATGAACGACGGCGTGCGCATCGATGCGCTGTACGTACTGCCTGTGACGCCTCCTCCTGCGGGCGGCCATCCGGCGATTCTGCTTGTCCATGGCTTCGGCGGTTCCAAGAACAACAACCGCAACAACGCGCTGGACTATGCGCGCGCGGGATATGCCACGACCGCGTACAGCGTACGCGGACAGGGTGCTTCCGAGGGACTGTTCGAATTCTTCGCCTCTCCACGTATCCTCGACGACCTTCGCGCGTGCCTCGCGTTCACAACCGGACTCCCCGATGTGAACGGGCAGCGTGTCGCTGTGGTCGGAGGATCGCAGGGAGGACTGCACGCATGGAACGCAGCGGCCTTTGACATGGGCGCGCGATGTGTTGTTTCGATGATCGCCAACGGACGCGTGGAAGAAAACTGGCTCGAGAACGACGCGCTCAACTGGACCTTCGCGGCGGCGGCGACCACACCCAACGTACGATTCGAACCGGGTGTGGCATCCATGCTCCGGCAGGCGCGGGAATCAGGTGTATTCACTCAGCTGCGGCCATTCCTCGCCGACCAGTCCACGATCGACCGTGAGACCTCCGTCACAACGCCCACGGCCATCATCGTCAGCTACCACGACGGGTTCTTCAACCAGAATGCCGCACTCCGACAATTCGCGGCGATTCCGGCCGCGAAGCGCATCATGCTCTATCCCGGCGGTCACAGTCTGCCGCCGGATGCGCTACAGAACGCAGCAGTGCTGGACTTCATCGATCGTTGGCTGCGCTACTGGCTGCGTGACGATCTGTCGGCCGCAAGCGCCATCTCTCCCGACAGCGCCGTGGTCTTTTATGACGGCAGCACCGGAAAGGCCAGAGTGTATCGTGCAATGGAGTCCACGCGCTGGCTCGTTCCCGGCGATCCACCGCCACCGGGTCTGCGGCGACTGTCGCTCTACTTCGATGCCTCCGGACTTTCGTTCGCTCCCCCACCTTCACGCAGCGACCGCCTTATCACATACATCAACGTGCTCGGCTCGACGCCACTGTCGTTCCGCACGCCACCATTGGCGGAAGATGTTGTCATCCTGCCGCCACCCGGGA